>CAYGHQ010000103.1:0-1551 GCA_964349845.1 uncultured Candidatus Saccharibacteria bacterium | reverse complement strand
GCATTGCGGAGCCCATTTTTTTGTTATTTTTCCGCCGTTTCTTTTTCGTAAAGCATCTTCTCCACCTTAGAAAGAGCTTCTTCGGAATCCTTCGCGTATTCAGCTAAAATTTCGGGGCTTTCTTCCATAATTTGGCGGAATTTTTCAGAATATTCATTAATCCATTCATTTACTTTTTCATCCGATCCGAACCCATACAACCTCAAGGCCAATTTAACCTGCATTTCATTTTTAATTTTAAAAGCGTCGTCTTCAATTCTTTCAAATTGGTTTTTCATCCCGTAGTAGAATTTCAAATTGCTTCTTTATTGCTCATACTCTAGAGAACAACCTGAAACTCTGTGATTAATTTGATAATTTATAACACCTTTCTCAAAATACCCGCAGCAATAATTTGAAATTTCACTACGGGATTCATCTTTTATAAAAGCCTGCTTATATCGTTCCATGTTACCACAACCATAAGAAGGAGCAAAAGGGCAAAACCGACAGTATTGAAAGCGTTCACCACTTTTGGATTTATGGCCTTTTTTCTTATGCCTTCAATAGCCACAAAAAGAAGCCTTCCTCCGTCAAGGGCGGGAAAAGGAATAAGATTTATTACCGCCAAGTTTATGGAAATGAAAGCGGCCAAAGAAATGACATAAATTATTCCGAGATCGGCCGCGTCCCCGACAATTCCCACAAGCCCCACCGGCCCGGTAACCTGATTAAGGCTTCCTTGGCCGGAAAACGAGCTTCGGAGAAAATCAAGAATGCCTACAGCCGTGGCGTACGTAAGCCGGCCGGTAGTTTTGATCCCCTCATAGAGGGCGGAAAAAAATGGGAGCTTAAGAATTCCGATTTCTTCCATGGAGACTCCGACCGCGGTTTTTCCGGCAATAATTCCATCTTCCGGAAGAATTTCAAAGGCTTGCTTTTCCTGCCCTCTCTCAATAGCAAAGCTTATCGGGTTCTTCCCGCTCTCCGCGATAAAATTTTGGACAAGCGCCGTCTCCTTCGCTTCAATTTCTCCCTTTCCAGAACGGAGGAATACCAAAGCGTCTCCCGGCTTGAGGCCGGCTTTCTCCGCCGGGGAACCCGGCAAGACACTCGTAATGATAACTCTTGAATTTGTAACTTCTCCTTCGGGAGCAACTGAAAGAGGCGCGGGAAGACCGCTCATAAATCCTATGGAAATTAAAACCCAGGCAAAAATAACATTGAAGGCTACTCCGGCGGCCAAAACAGCGGCCTGCGTCCACCGGCTTTTGTGCGCGAAGCTTCTCGCCCGGGCCGGATCATCGGGAGAAAGTTTTATCGTTTCTTCCGGATTCTCTCCGTAAATCTTCACGAATCCGCCAAAGGGGATGAGATTAATTGAATAGACGGTTTCCCCCTTTTTAAACCCAAAAAGCTTCGGGGGAAAACCGAAGCCGAACTCGTCCACCCGGATTCCCGATTTTTTGGCCACGATAAAATGGCCGAATTCGTGGACGAAAATGAGAACCGCTAAGATGACTATAAATATGAGAATATTCATTTAGTTTTTATTATTTTCAAAAGACCAGG
>CAYGHQ010000102.1:0-1594 GCA_964349845.1 uncultured Candidatus Saccharibacteria bacterium | reverse complement strand
CTGAAATTCCTACAACCTCTAAATTTGATTTTTCAAAATGGGGTAAATTGTCGCGAAAACCGCAAGCCTCTTTGGTACATCCCGGTGTGTCATCTTTGGGATAAAAATAAATCAATAAATATTTGCCTTTGTAGTCGGACAATTTATGAGTCTTGTCGTTCTGGTCTGGCAGTTCAAAATCAGGCGCAGTGTTTCCAATTTTTAACAATGTTTTCCAAGGACTTTTCATACTTTACCCATTCTACCAGCACAGATTTTTCTCCTTCTATCAATGCCCTTTTAACAGACTCTTTGTCTTTAATTCCCTATCTCTTAACATTCCTTGAACGGCTTTGAAGCTAAAACGCTTCATGCGAGTCATTCGTGCCTCTATGCAAGTACCGACTCATAAAATCTAGTAAATCTTTCGATGGAAATTAAAAGTATTCACGGACGACGGGAGTGAGAGGGATGTTAAAAAAATCATGTTTCTCGTTAGAGAAAACCTGTCTTTGTCTTCTTTGAAAAAGAATAAAACCCTATCCAATAATTAACAAATTTTTCCGCGCTCTAGTTACCGCCGTGTACAACCATCTTCGCCATTCCTCATCCGAAGACTTAGGGAAACGCTCTTCAAAAAGAATCACTGTTTCGGCTTGAGAACCTTGGGCTTTATGAACCGTTAAGGCATAGCCAAAATCAAACAAGTCTCCTTGATGTCCGTCGGGGTCTTTTAGGTTACCGCCTATTGTTTCTTTTTGATTAAACTGAGATTTGTAAATATAACCCTGATAAGGTTTGTCCTGACCATCAATATCGATTTTGACCAATAACCAATTACCCGTTTTGTCTTCCTCTAATATTTTTGTAATCGTTCCGACGGCTCCATTATGAATTCCTGAATAATGATTATTTTTAAGAGCCACGACTCTATCTCCCGCTTCCGGCACGTCGCCATATCTATCTTTTCTGGCCCTTAGTTCCTTATTAAGTCTTAGCCTAGTGGCGTTATATCCGCAGATAATTAAGGTCTCTTCGCTAAAACTCTCCAAAGCCTCATTTAATGTCTCTCTCGAATCAGGATCATTTCGCGATATTTTAATAACATTTGGCGAGAATTTCTGAATGGGTATTTCTCCTTCTGTTCGAGCCATGATTGACACATCAATTATCGGACTGTCTTCTGCTTGCCTGTGAATTTCTGTCAAAGTCAGATGCGGGTCCTGCATTAAAGAGTAACTTGTTCCAATCGGCGGGAGCTGGCCGTGGTCTCCTACGGCAATGATCGGAACTTCGTACGACAGTAAGTCATTTAATATAAATGGGTCAACCATTGATGCCTCATCGACAATAATCAGTTCGGCATCTAGGAATTCTTTTCTTCGCCATCCCGTCACATTTCCTTCTTTATTTGTAATAGCCGTATATATAAGTGAGTGAATTGTTGAGACCGAGTCGCCTGAAATTGTGCCGTTATTCTCCTTTAGTTTTTCCGTCAAATTTCTCGCAGCTTTACCAGTGTAGGAGCAAAACGCGACGCTAAGTAGAGGTGCTCTTTTAAATATTTCTTGGCGAATATATGCTGTTAGGGTTGTTTTCCCTGTACCAGCATATC
>CAYGHQ010000101.1:0-1625 GCA_964349845.1 uncultured Candidatus Saccharibacteria bacterium | reverse complement strand
GGGTGGGAGTTCTGAGGGGTTAGGGATAGAAAGAGAATCAGATCTTTTTGTTTGGGCATACAAAAAAGAACGGACAGACTCTCCTTGTGTCTCTCTGACGGAATTAACAGGCGGAACTTGCAGGGGTTTTGGACTTGGAATAGGAGGCGGATTGTAGAAAGCTGAAGGCTGGGTCGGCTCGGCAGGTTTCTCTTGTTTTTCCTCGTAAATTTTTCTAATTTCTTCCCGAAGAGGGAGGAAAATTTCTGTGTTAATTGAAACAGCTACTTCTCTAGCGTTTTCATTAGAAATCCCAAGAGAATTTTTTACATTTGAAACAAAATCAGAGGGATGAGCAAGACCAATAAGCACTAAATAAACTTCGGTATATAGAGAACCTAGCTGGTCAATCCTAAGATTATTTTTCCTGCCTATATCCTGAAGTCGGTTCGTCAAATCAGCAGAAAGAATAACCTGTTGAATAGCTTTCGGCAGACGAATAATTTTCTCCTTTATTATTTTTTGTGTTTCCTCGTCCATACTTTTTCTTTCCACCAATGTTTTTTCTGTCATTCCCGCCCCCGTCTACACGAGGATAAACTCCGGCGGGAATCTAGAAGTAACTCTAAACTTTAATTTGCAGTACTGGATTCCCGCATTCGCGGGAATGACAGATTATGTTGTGTCTTTCTTTTCTTCTTTTGGTTTTTCCTCCTCTTCTTCTGTTTTCACTCCTGCTTCCTTGGCAGCCTTAAGCATATCTTTATATGCCTTTTCCAGATTTCCTTCGGTTTTAAACTTAGCGCCCTGTTTTCTAATTTTATCAGCGATTTTCTTATCTTCTTCGGCATTTGTTCCCGAGAAAAAACGGGCAAAGGGCACTGCTCCTCTTTGATGTAGAAATTCTGTTGGAGTTCGCTTTTCAATATTATCAGCGTATTCAGTTTTTCTCTTTTCGGCATTTAATGCTCCAGCCAGTTCTTCGTCGGTTCTCGCCATTTCGTCTATTGTGGCTTTTATCTTTCCGGAAACTTTATTTTTATGCTCCTCCGCAAGTTTCTTGAGGCCATCTTCAGCTTTTTGCAGTTTTTCTTTTGCAGTTTTCATTTTTTGCTCTGCCTGATTTCTTATTAGTATATTTTCTGCCGAGTTTGGATCAGGCGTGCTGTAAGTTGCGACAGCTTTAGCTTTAGCGTCGTTAATCTCGTTTTGAGATGTATCTTTTTCAAGTTCCATTTCGGCTTTTTCAGCCTTTTCTGCTTCGCCGACTTCTCGTTCAGCCTTTTGTTTTAAATCTTTGTTTTCCCTAAGTTCTTTAAGTTTTTTCTCTTGATCTTCGGAAGGTCCCAAAGATTTAGCAATTTTTTGTTCTTTTTCGGTTTTTTCCTTAATAAATGCGTCATATCCGCCCTTTCCGCTTCCCTTCCCGAGATTTTGCAGGCCAACAGCTTTTCCTACGCCGGAACTCCGTAAATCAAAACTTGATCCGGCCACTTTTTTGGCTCCGGCAAGCTGGAGTTTTGCCAATGTTCCCCCAAATCCCCCCTTACTCGCTCTATTTTTAAGTTCTTCCGATTCTGCCATATTGCTAGCCCCCCTTCCAAAAGTCTTTCTTCCAAGAGCTCCCATAGCGCCGAATGTTCCCC
>CAYGHQ010000100.1:0-1662 GCA_964349845.1 uncultured Candidatus Saccharibacteria bacterium | reverse complement strand
GTGGGGGAATGTTCATTTCAAAGGATCAAGAAATATCCGTCCCCGCGAGTGGACGGAGGGGAAGCCCGGCGAGGAAGCCGATTTTTATATTGAACTTCGCCTGGTAGCTGATGCCGGACTTATCGGACTTCCGAATGCCGGCAAATCCAGTTTGCTAAACGAGCTCACGAACGCGGAGGCCAAAGTGGGAGCATATCAATTTACCACGCTGGAGCCCAATCTCGGCGATTTTTACGGATATATTTTGGCGGATATTCCCGGGCTTATTGAAGGGGCGTCTCTCGGAAAAGGGCTGGGGGACAAATTTCTCCGGCATATCACACGCACGCGAATTCTCCTTCATTGCATTTCCTTGGAAAACGAGGATTTGGACGGGGCTTACAAAACTATCCGGGGAGAGCTTGAGGCTTACAGTCCGGAGCTTGCCCAAAAGGAAGAGGTGGTGCTTCTTACAAAAACAGACGCGGTAGATGAAAAAATTTTGAAAAAAGCGATTGCGAAAATGAAAAAGAAATCAAAAACCGTGATTCCGGTTTCTATTTTGGATGAGGAGTCTATTAAAAAGCTTAAAGATGAACTGATGGAAATTTTTAGGGGAGAGAATTAGTTGCCTCTACTCTTCCTTCCCCCCTCAGTCGAGGGGGGACTTGAGGGGGGAGGTGTTAAAGATCAACTCCCCTCTTGCTCGAAGACTCGCTTTCTCCCCTCGTCTGAGGGGAGAAAGAAACACTAAAACTATGCGCACAGTCCACGATCTTACAACGAGTAAAACAAGACGAAAAAATCTTCGCCAAAATTCTACTCCCCAGGAAGTAATTCTCTGGTCAAAACTTCGCGGTTCAGGATTGGGATTTAAATTTCGTCGCCAGCACAGCATCGGCAGTTTTATCGTTGATTTTTATTGTTCAGAAAAGAAACTTATCATAGAAATTGACGGAAGCCAGCATGTGGACAATAAAAGATATGATGAAGAGAGAAGCAAATATCTTGAGGGTATGGGGTATAAAGTAGTAAGATTTTGGAATAATGAAATAAATACCAATATTGAAGGAGTGATTATGAAGATAGAGGAAGAATTGAATAATTGAACACCTCCTAAACACCTCCCCTCCGCCTTCGGCACCTCCCCTCAACTGAGGGGAGGAGGGACACCCAAATTGAAAAACGAGGGTTTTTTGGATATACTGATTGGTAATGTCAGATGCTAAATACAAATTAACGGTGGGGCTGGAAGTGCATGCGGAACTTCGGACAAAGACAAAGATGTTCTGCGATTCCAAGAACGATCCCGACGAAACGAGACCGAACGCGAATGTTTGCCCGATTTGTACGGGGCACCCCGGCACTTTGCCTGCTATAAATAAAGAAGCGGTAAAATATGTTATCAAGGTCGGGATGGCGGTTGGCGGGAAGATTGCCGACTTTACCGAATTTGACCGCAAAAACTATTTTTATCCGGATATCCCGAAAGGATATCAGATAAGCCAGTACAAATATCCGCTCGTCTCGGGCGGGGAGCTTCATGGCGTCCGGCTCACGAGAATTCATCTGGAGGAGGATACGGGGAGTTCGGCGCATGGGTCCGGTTCCTTTCTCCCTTTCTTAAAGGGTGAGGAGCGAATACTTGGAGCTCCGCAAGACTCTTTGAGCTCGACTCTTGGA
>CAYGHQ010000099.1:0-1717 GCA_964349845.1 uncultured Candidatus Saccharibacteria bacterium | reverse complement strand
GTTTCCGACCGACAAAAAATTTATTTTCGGAGAAAAAATTTCAAAATTTATGCCGTCTTTGCGGAGATAAGAAATATAGTCAAAATCGCGCCCGTCTTCTCCGGCAAAATTTTTGGGCTTTTGCAAAAGTCCCTCCGCGCGGATTTTATCTCCATATTTAAATTCGGGATAGAGAGAAGCCAAAAGAAGAATTTTGCCGGAAACTGCCGTTTCTTTTTCCGGCAAGATTATTTTTTCAGCATTAAGGACAAAATGAACATTATTTTCTCTGTAATCGGGATCTTCATCAATAATTCCCTCAACCGCGACATTTCTCCCAACATTGCTTTCAATAAGCTGGTCCGGCGGAGCATCCGCGAGATCAAAACGGAAAACGCCTAACCCGAAAGAAAAAATAAAAAGAGCGATAAGAGAAACAGACAAGGCCGGCAAGGGCAAAGCCCTTGCCGGCCTTTCGCTTATTTTTCCATAAATCAAAACTGCCAATCCCAAAAGCATCAAAAATATTCCAAACGCAAGTCCAAAGTTCCAAAACGACCTCAAGAGAACTCCGCTGAGGAAACCGGAAAGAAAGATATACAGTGTTTCGTTCTTCATTATATCTTTGACTTTAAAATAAAATAGCTGTATATTCTGGCAAGAAAATAGAAAAAGAAAGGATTTTTATGAACCTGTTTATGTTTGTTTTCCCGTTTCTGTTCCCTGTATTGTTAATTCTTTTGTTTAGTTTTTTGAGCCGTCCCGTAATCAGGCTAATACTTGAAAAAGAAGAGAAAATTAACAGGGTAGAAATGGTGAGATTGTGCTGGAGAAACAGAAGACAAAGCTGGATATTAAATCATCCGAATGACAACATTTACCATACGGAGTATCAAACTATGCTCCGGATGGAAATTTTTTGGACAATGGAGTATTTAAGATTAAAAAAGAATCCCGATGAAAAAGAAATCCAAACTTTTCATTCGCTTCTGAACCAGATCCCCGACGATAAAACGGCTTGGTAAATCAAGAGCAATTCCTTCCTAGGAAGGAATTGCTCTTTTTCCATCCTCCAATAATTTCTTTCTCTTCCTCCAAGTTTATCGCTTTTTTGTATTTCGCTCCGCTTATTCCCTTAACCCTCTTCTCGCACTCCGCCCATGTTTTATGCTTTTGGATTTCTCCGCCTATCATGCTCAGATAGGAAAAAGCTTTGGCTTTTGACCTAGACTTTGAAGCCTTTTTTTCCTTCGGCGCGCCAAAAGAAACATTAAGAATATTTTTTATCGGATAATCTTCGAAAGAGCCGGAATAAAGCTTCGGAGCATTGCCTAAAGCAAATCCGCAGGCAATCTCGTCACAGCGTTCATTTCCTTGGTTTCCCGCGTGTCCCGCCACGTATTTCCACTCAATTTTTAAATTCTCCGCCAATTCAAAAAGTTTTTCCCAAAGATCGCGGTTTAAAACTTCCTCTTTTTGGCTTGTTATCCAGCCTCTCATCTCCCAGCCAAAAACCCATTTTGTGATACCGTTGATCAAATAAGACGAGTCCGAATATAAAGAAATACCGAATACTGGATACTGGATACTGGAAATTGCTTTCAGAGCTTCAATCGCGGCCATTAATTCCATGCGATTGTTGGTAGTGTTTGGTTCGCCTCCGCCAAGTTCAACAACACGGGAAGCGCCGTTTTGGTTTTGCCCCCCAGGCAAAATCAAAACGGCGCCCCACCCCCCC
>CAYGHQ010000098.1:0-1793 GCA_964349845.1 uncultured Candidatus Saccharibacteria bacterium | reverse complement strand
ATAATCTTCTAGTATATACATATTAACAAATAATTACCGAATTTCGCCATTACTCCGGAAAGTCACCCATATTTATTGTTATCTGAAATTGCGATGATTAACATGTTTTCTCTTTTAAAATCAAAGTCAGATAAGAAAAATCTAGCGTAAAAGGCGAAGTTATTTCGCAAATGTCATTAAAATTAGCGGCGCTTCTCATGGGGGTTGCTTCCCTCCTCGGAATCGCTCTCGGATACTATCTCCGAATGATCATCTCCTTGGGCAAAAAAGGCTCAATGGAAATTGAACTTAAGGAGATGATGCTCAAAGCTCGGGAAGAAGCGAAAAAGATAAAAGAGCAGGCGGAGAAAGAATCGGCCAATTTTCTCAAAGAAGCTCGGGCCGAAATTAAAGAAAGAGAAGATAAAGCCCAAAAAGCCGAAGAAAGGATTATAAAGAAAGAAGATTTTTTGGACAAAAGACAAGGAGACATAGACAAAGAGGTTGAAGAAATCAAAGCGAAAATCGCGGAGATAAAGAAAATAAAAGAAAAGGTGGATAATCTGGAGAAATCCAAACAGGAAGAACTCCAGAAAATATCCAATCTTTCGGAAGAGGAAGCAAAAAAACATCTTTTTGAAGCCTTGGAAAAGCAGTATGAAGAGGATCTTCTAGTCAGGATGCAGAAAATGGAGAAGTTCAACGATGAAAAGCTGGAGAAAAAGGCCCAGGAAATTATCACATCGGCCGTCCAAAGGTTGGGAAATTCAGTTTCATCAGACACCCTTACTACCACCGTCAGCATTCCTTCAGATGAAATTAAGGGTAAAATTATCGGTAAAGAAGGGAGAAATATCAAAGCTTTTGAAAGAGCGACAGGGGTGGAAGTCATTGTGGACGATACTCCCGGCTCAATCATTATTTCTTCTTTTAACCCGGTTCGCAGGCAAGTTGCCCGCTTAGCCCTGGAGAATCTCATTATGGACGGGAGGATACAGCCTGCAAAAATTGAGGGGGCTGTAGAAAAAGCCGAGCAAGAAATAAACAAGATTATTAAAGAGAAAGGCAATCAGGCTGTGTATGAATGCGGGGTTTTGAATTTGGATCCTAGAATCATAGCTATTTTGGGACGTCTTCATTTCCGGACAAGTTATGGACAGAATGTTCTTCAACACTCCATTGAAATGGCTCATATCGCCGGAATGCTAGCGGAAGAGCTGGGAGCTAACGTGGCTATAGCCAAGGCCGCCGCCCTTCTTCATGATATCGGAAAAGCTGTGGACCATGAAGTTCAGGGAACGCATGTTGAAATCGGAAGAAGAATTCTTCAGAAATTCGGATCAGACGAGGCTGTAATCAAAGCTATGCAGGCCCATCATGGCGAATATCCTTACGAAACTGTTGAGGCTGTTATTGTCCAAGTAGCTGACGCTATTTCCGGAGGAAGGCCGGGAGCGCGCCGGGACAGCGTTGAAAACTACCTAAAGAGACTGCAGGAACTTGAAACTATCGCTACTTCTTTTAAAGGTGTTGAAAAATCTTACGCTTTGCAGGCCGGAAGAGAAATAAGGATTTTTGTTACCCCAACGGATATTTCCGATTTGGACGCCAAAAAAATGGCCAGGGATATAGCTCTTCGCATTGAAAAGGAGCTTAAATATCCGGGAGAAATCAAGGTGAATGTGATCAGGGAAACGAGGGCCATTGAATTCGCTCGCTAGATTAAAAAATAAATAACCAAAAAGTCAAAAAAATAGCCGTTCGCTTCGCGAACGGCTATTTTTTTGACTTTTTGGTTATCCACAGTTGTGATT
>CAYGHQ010000097.1:0-1824 GCA_964349845.1 uncultured Candidatus Saccharibacteria bacterium | reverse complement strand
TGTCGTTTCCAATAAAAACCTTATGACCGAAATGGAATTTTACCCGTATCTTGAGTCTTAAGGAGGAAAATTAAAATCCAAAAATTTAAAAATAAAAAGGTTGACCCTATTCATGTGGAATTATAAATTAAAAATTTTTTATGATAACTCTCAATCAAAAAACGTTCTTGCCTCAAGCGGTGAGTTGGTACACATTAACTAAACTTTTAATACTGCTCGGGGCAGTAACTTTTCTTTTTAGTCTAGCGGGAGCTGGCATGTTCGCTTTGGGAACTTTCGGATTTTTTATAATTTTTCCAATCGCAATTTATTTTCTTCTCTACTATTCAACTTTTAGTTTCTCGGTTGACGAAAGCAAGATAACTATAAATTCGGGAATCATTGTCCACAGGTCAAAATCTATTCCATTAAACAATATTCAAAATATTAATGATGTAAGCGGACTTCTTATGAGAATGTTCGGACTTACAAGAATGGCGATCTGGACGGCTTCCGCTTCTCAAATAGAAATCCATAATGAAAATTCCGACAATAGGCCGGATGGCGTGTTATTCCTCTTAAACGCAGACGGGGACTGGTTAAAGGACTATATGCTTAAAAAGAAGTAATTTATTCCAAACAAAACCGTAATCTGTTAGAATATTAGTAATGAACACAACGACAGTTTCAAGGAACGCTAAAACAACCAGTAGTATTCCAAGTCAAGAAAGCAGGGGTGGCAAATTAAAGTTTATTGATTTTTGCGCTGGAATTGGAGCGGGTCGTTTAGGATTGGAAAAAAACGGGTTAGAGTGTGTTGGATTTTCTGAAATTAGCAAGGAATCGGAAAGGACATACAGGGAATTTTTTGGACAAGAAGAAGAAAATTACGGAGATTTGATGAAAATTGATCCGGTCAAGTTGCCGGATTTTGACGTGATGATTGCCGGTTTTCCTTGTCAGGCTTTTTCTGTTATCGGCCAGAGGAGAGGAATGGCAGATCAACGAGGCCAGATTATTTTCGGTTTAATAAAAATTTTGAACGGAAAGAATATAAAATATTTCATACTGGAAAATGTCAAAGGACTGGTCAATCATGATGGCGGAAGAACGTTAAAAATTATTTTGGAAGAATTGAACAAGGCCGGTTATAAAGTTCAGCATAGAGTTTTAAACAGTCTTGATTATGGAGTTCCTCAAATGAGAGAAAGAATCTATTTTGTCGGTGTTAGAAAGGATTTGGCAAGAGCTAGCGAGGAGTTTGTATGGCCGGAAAAGGTCAAAACCCCAGATATTAAAGATTATTTGATTGATGACGAGGAATTGGAATTTAATGAAAAAAAATATTCTTACGAAACCTTTTTAAGATATTTGGAAAATAAATATAACAGGGGAATGTTTAAAATTCCGGAAATGCTTGAAGAAAATTACTTAGTGATAGATACTAGGCAATCAGATTTGAGATTATATAGGGAAAAAGTTCCGACATTAAGAACGGGAAGACACGGGATTATGTATGTTAGAAACGGAAAATTTAGAAAACTTTCCGGTTTTGAATCGTTGCTTTTGCAAGGATTCCCGAAACATTTGGCCGAAAAGCCAAAGGGGAAAATAGCCGATATATATTTGTTAAGTCAGGCCGGAAACGCAATGACTGTAAGTTCTATTGAAGCGATCGGAAAAAACTTATTAAATTATATAAACAAACTGAAATGAATAAAAAAGATTTGATTAAGCTTGGATCTCGGACTGCAAGGAACGGCTTTAGAAACGAAGACGATATTGTCAAAAAATGCACTGGGTTAGTATACACTTGACACTAGATTGAAGCTTGAAAACAATGAA
>CAYGHQ010000096.1:0-2024 GCA_964349845.1 uncultured Candidatus Saccharibacteria bacterium | reverse complement strand
ATTTCTTCAGAAATATTTAGACTAGTCATTTCGTGGCTTAATATATAATTAACAACGTATTTAAATGGTCGATTTTACAGTCTTTTAATAACAGTTAAATAATCTTTTTAAATAAAATGAATAAACAATCATTAGCAGAAGCAGTGCACGCCAAAATCGGCGGAACAAAAGTTCAAGCCGAACAAGCTCTTGACATAGTTATTGACTCAATTGTCGCCTCTTTAAAGAAAGGCGAAGAAGTATCTATTGCGGGATTAGGAATCTTTTCAGTTAAACAGCGCGCCGCCCGCACAGCCCGAAACCCGAGAACAGGAGAAGCTGTCTCCGTTCCAGCCATGAAAGTGCCGAAATTCCGCGCCGCCAAGGCCTTGAAGGATTCAGTAAAATAAATTCCGATTTATTTTACCTTGAGGTTTTATCGAATGGGTAAAATAGTCTTTGGGCGTGTAAATAACGCAAAATCACAAGATAAAAGGCCGGTTCGCTTCGCGAACCGGCCTTTTATCTTGCACAAGAAAAAACCTGTCCGGTAAAATCGGGCAGGTTTATACTTATCGGAATCATCAGTCGAGATAACACATCTCGATACAGAGGAGGGTTTTAAGTAGAACCCCCCCCCAAACTTGTACTGAACCTACTTGCGAGGCTTTACGAAGACTTTATCCATGAGGAACCAGTCTGCCATGAAGCAGTGAGCATGTTTACCGTTATCAGTGGTGGAGATACCCATTCCTGCCATACCTTCTCTTCCATCCTCATCTATATACGGCAGTGGCTCTGTGCCGATGAGAACGTAATCGTCTCCAAGGTACTGCAGACGAAGTTGAGGGCCAACTTCTGCTGGGCAGACTACAAGTCCTTGGGCCAAAGCTAAGTGGATAATTTCCGAGCGAAGCTCAAGTCCTTGCAGATGCTGAGTATTGTGGTCATAACCAAGATCTTCGTTTGAGACCTTAACTAGATCAACTTCCATCGGTCCCTCTGATACCCTGAATGAAGGATGACGTAAGAAGTTGGCAATGTTGCCGAAGAAGATTCCCGCCTCCTCAAAGGCACGCTGGAAATCTTCAATTGTCTTGAGGTCTGTTCCGAGCTTGATTGTCTTCCATGTTTTGAATTCAGTCGTTTTCATGTGATTTTCCTTTTGTTTTGGTTGATGTTGTATAGTTACGCCAAAAAGTCTCGATTTTCAAGGCCTTGTGGCCGTAACTACGTTCGCAAGTAGGTTTTCAAAGAACTTGCTTATTGTCTGTAATAAGTTTAACATAAGTGATATTCAATGTCAAACATTTTCGTCAAGATAATCATTCAAAAAGTTATATTTAGCAAAGTATTCTTAAATATAGGCATATTTTTGTGGAAAAAAATTGACACATTTTAAAAACGAGTATACACTTCCCTATTATGAAAGACTCAAACAGCGAACTTAAAATAACCCTCCAAAACTTCGGCTTCGGTGAAAAAGAAGCGACTGTCTACCTCGCTCTTTTGGAAATAGGCAAAGGAACAGTCTCCCAAATATCCAGAAAGGCCGGAATTAACCGCACTACCGGTTATGATATTTTGGGATCCTTGATAAACAAAGGAGTGGTGAATTTGTCAGGCAAAGAGCCAAAAACAGAATATTCCGCTGAACCTCCGGAATCAGTAATTGAATACCTTAAAAAAGAAGCAAAAAAGGCGGAAGAAAAAGCAAAAGAAGCAGAAAATTTAATTCCGAATCTTTTGCGAGTTTATTCCGCGCAAAATCGTCCCCGCATAAAATTTTACGAGGGAACAGAAGGCCTTAAACACGTTTATGAGGATACTTTGACTTCAACAGAGCCGATTCGCGCTTACGCCACAGTGGATGATATGCATAAAGCTCTCCCCAATTACTTTCCCGAATATTACAAAAGACGCGCCTTAAAAAATATTTCCATCCGGGCGATTGTTCCCGAAACAGAAACAGGGCGCGAACGAGAAAAACATAACGCGGAAGAAAAAAGAGAAATCGCTTTCGTTCCTGCTGATAAATATTATTT
>CAYGHQ010000095.1:0-2450 GCA_964349845.1 uncultured Candidatus Saccharibacteria bacterium | reverse complement strand
CCTCAGAACTCCCACCCCCTCCAACTCCCCCTCGGGCAGAGGGAGAGGGAACCCCGAAACCCCATGGGGGAACTCCTTCATATATCAAAGATTGGGAGGAAGAAAATCTCAACAGAGAGGATATTTTGAAGGAGATTGAAAATCCCAGCCTCATTCGGTCAAAACCGAATGAGGAAATCCGAAATCCGAAATCCGAAATCCTAAACAAATTCAAAATTCAAAATTCTAATGATATAAAAACAAGAGAAGTCCTAAAAATTACTGTGCCGGAGCCGCCGAGAAATTTGCCGGTTAAACCGGAAATACCAGTTACTGTAAACATGAATTCTTCTCCACTGACCCTAACTGCAAACCTGCCTGATACCAGAACAATGGAAAAAGATATTGAAAATATGACGGTAGGACTTAAGAATGATAAACCTGCGTTTCCCTCAGAATCCAAACCACCAACCTTTTCTCCCACCACCTCCTCTGCAAAGCCAGAGACCCCTCCTCTCTCCCACCCCTCTGCCCCGCAAAGCCGGGGCACCCGCCCGACTGAAACCAGTCGTTTCGGGCGGGTCTCCCCTCTAAATAGGGGAGATGGGGAGGAAAACGAAGTCCTTCCGGAAAACTTGATTGCTCGGAAATTAAGCCAGCCAGTAGGCGCGCAGAGGGAGAAGAGCAGTTATACAATGGATCCGTATCGGGAACCACTCAGTTAAATTCTAAGCACTAAATTCTAAATCCTAAACAAAGCCCGAAAATTCTAAATTCCAAGCCATAAACAAAAGTATATTAGAAAAAATTTTGGTTTGAGAAATTGGAATTTATAATTTGGAATTTGTTTAGAATTTAGGATTTAGATTTTAGAGTTTTTTCATATTATGCGTTTTCAAGTCCCTCAATTCATCGGGGTAGAGGATCGGATTTTTGGTCCCTTTACTCTTAAGCAATTCATTTATCTCGCCGGCGGGGCGGGGGTTTCTGTTATTCTTTACCGCGTTTTGCCTTTTTATATCGCCATTCTGGCAATTATTCCCATTGCCGCCTTCGCGGGAGCTTTAGCTTTTTATAATAAAGTAAACGATAAGCCGTTTATAAATATAGTGGAATCAGCCGTTTACTATTTTTTCGGTTCAAAACTCTACATTTGGAAAAAGGAAGATAAAAAAATCGCCCCGCGGAAGGAGGAGGAGAAATCTCCGTCAATGTACATTCCCAAGCTCTCCGACAGCAAACTTAAGGATTTGACGTGGAGTTTGGATATAAGCAACAAGAAAAATTCCTAATTTCCAATTTCTAATGAAAAGTCCGAAATTCTTAAAATCCCTCGCCCATAAGAATGGGCACTCCCTTTAAGAAAGGGAGAATTAAGTCCCAATCTTTTGTTTTAATTCCTCCTTTCTTAAAGGAGGTGGCCGGTATTCCGGACGGAGGATTTATTGGACATTTCTTTAATTTCATTGGAAATTAGAAATTGGTAATTGGAAATTTTTTAACTTTAATTAAGAACCTTCGTTTAAAATAAGATATAATGTCTTTATGCCCGCCATAAACGCCAAAGCCACCCAAGACTTCGTCCCCATCAAAGAAATCCGGGACGGGGTGCTGATTTTAAAAGACGGAGCCATGAGAGCCATCCTGATGGCTTCTTCTTTGAATTTCGCCCTTAAATCGGGGGAAAACCAGCAAGCAATCATTATGCAGTTTCAGAACTTCCTGAACTCTTTGGATTTTTCAGTGCAGATACACTTGGAATCCCGCCGGCTGGATATTAGGCCGTATATCTCTCTTCTGGAAGAGAGATACAAAGAACAAGAAAACGACCTTATGAAAACGCAAACGAGAGAGTATATTGAATTTATCAGGAATTTTACCGAAAACTCCAACATAATGTCCAAAACATTTTTCGTGGTTATTCCTTATTCCGGCGGGGTTTTGAAGCAAGGGGGAATATCTCTGCCGTTTATCGGGAGAAAAGAAGACAGGAAGTCCGATACTAAAGAAAAATGGAGCAGTTTTGAAGAGGAAAGAAGCCAGCTTGAACAGAGAACTTCTGTCGTAGAACAGGGTCTTGCCAGGTGCGGAATCAGAACGGCTCGGCTCGGAACGGAAGAGATTATTGAGCTGTTTTACAAAATATTCAATCCGGGAGAAACGGAAAAGCCAATGAAGATGAGTTAGAAGCTAACTCATCTTCATTGGCTTAAATCCGAAGCACGAAATTCCTGCCCGCTCGTGCCTCGCAGTGGCAGGCGGGCGAAATCCGAAACAAACGAAGCCAAATAAAGAAAATTCAAATATAAAAAACTGGACTTCTCTTTGTTTGTTTAGAATTTTGAATTTAGAATTTTCGGGATTTGTTTCGAATTTCGTGCTTCGGATTTCGGATTTTTAATTAAAATATGGCATACTTTGATTTCTTAAAAACCAAAAAGGATGAACCGGAAATCACCGGTGTCTTGCCC
>CAYGHQ010000094.1:0-2507 GCA_964349845.1 uncultured Candidatus Saccharibacteria bacterium | reverse complement strand
CTCCCACCCCTCTGTCCTGCAAAGCCATGACATCTCCCCTCAGGCAGGGGAGATGGGAGGGGAGGAAGAGGATTTATTTTCTCCATCTTGATGTCCGCGGATTTTTCACCAGCATAGACAAAGGAATACTTTTTGAGATTATTTCAAAAAAAGTGAAAAATCCCGATTTGGTTTATCTTGCAAAAATGATAATTTTCCATGATCCCAAAGAGTACTACATTATAAAAGGGGATAAAAAGCTTTTGGCCTCCGTTCCTCTGCATAAGTCTCTTTTTGGACAGCCTCGGGACAGGGGGTTGCCCATAGGAAACTATACTTCTCAATTTTTTGCCAACGTATATATGAATGAGCTGGATCAATATGCCAAAAGAGTTTTGAAGTGCAAAAATTATTTCCGCTATATGGACGATATGATTATTTTGGATAAAGATCCTGCGCGATTGCGCTTTGTTGCGAAAGAAATTGATCAGTTTCTTAAAACTCGCCTCCAGATTGAACTTCATCAGGGAAAGACCATGTTGCAGGAAGCAAGAAAGGGGATTAACTTTTTTGGCTATATTGGAAAACCTGACTATTTTCTTTCACGGAGAAGGGTGGTTGGGAATATAAAAAACAAATTGAGGAAAATTAATTTTGACCTTGAAACTGCCAAAAATGCCGAAGAAATTGAGAGCGTTGTTCTTCACGCTCTTTGCGTCGTTAATTCTTACTTCGGGCATTTTAAGCACGCAAATTGCGTTTCTCTCAAAAAGAAACTTTACTCTCGGCATTTTGGAGAACTTAAAAAATATTTGGAACCGAAAAGTCCGTCGGGAGAATTTTTTATAGTCAAAAAATCCTCCGCCCTGATTACAGGGCACCTCCTTTAAGAAAGGAGGATTTAAATCTCCCTTTCATAAAGGGAGTGGCCGTCTTCGGCCGAGGGATTTTATTTTTTGACTATAAAAAACTCTCCCGACAGACTTTTGAAGAAAACTAGGGACGGAACAATGCCCTGAATCTGTTGCCATTGTTCACATTATTGTTATTGACGTTGGAGCAAGCGTTATTGCCCGCGATTCGCGCATTATTGTTGTTGTTCTGCTCCGAGAGCCACTCGTTGGAGGTTGCTTTCATTCTTTTTACGGTTCTGGAATCGGGCCTGCCCGGAGGCAGGGACAATCCTTTTTAGTTTATACCGGAGTCTTTATTCCTCCTTTTTTAAAGGAGGTGGTTGGTATTCCAACCGGAGGATTTAAAAATCCCTCGTCCGTAAGAACGGACACTCCCTTTAAAAAAGGGAGATTAAAGAATTGTTCCGGTGATGAAAGCTGTTTTCTTCCCGCTCTCTTCCTGTCGCCGTAGCAAACAGGAACTCTGGTGGCTGTTATGATTATATCATTATTTTTTTAAATTAATTTTATGGCTCGTTACGATCATTTGCCCATTTTTCAGCTTGCTTACAGAATGTGTGTTAATTGTTACCGAATAGTTAAAAATTTTAAAAGGGAATATAAATATACCTTGGGCGAAAAATTGAAAAACAACTCGCAAAAAATTCTTGATTTGGTTATTGAAACCAATTCTTTGGAGAATTGCCATAAGCCAGAAATTTTAGGAGAAATGTTTTTGGAGATTGAAAAGCAAAAGATCTGCTGGCGTGTCGCTTGCGATCTCAATATTATCTCTATCGGCCTATTGGATGTCATATCTAAAGACATTGAAAATCTTGAAACCCAACACTCAAACTGGCTAAACTGGCTCCGCAATGAAGCTAAAAAATCGGGGGGGGGGCTTCATAGTTCTCTCTATTTTACCTCAATTTTTCCATTTTCCCCCGGTGAGATGGCGTTTTCGCCTATCCGACGGGGGTTCTCATCTGTCTTCATTTTGATGCCGATTTGGATGATTTGGACGTCCGACGTCCGGATGCCCCGAGGACGTCGGACGTCTTCGCTTCGCGAAACCCGTCCTCTTTCAGCCTTTTTCTTTATCCCCATTTTGGCAACTTGACGCTCTAAAGTTCGGTAATATACTTAAGGAGACTATGAATCTATACCTAACTCGCGCAAAGGTTTCCGTTCTTGGAGAGATATTACGGGATGCTGGCCAAGTTTTCTTTGCTTCCATATTAATTGACCCTCTGGTTGGCCAGTCTGCAAGTTGGCTGTCGGTCGTTGCCGGACTAATTTTATGCATTGTTTGCTGGGTTTTAAGCTTCCTAATAACAAAATGAATATAAATAACTTTATGGTAAATTTTTATATACTCGGCACCCTGCTTCTTATAGCCGTGATTTTAATTATCATGTTTGTAAAGCAGGAAAAATAACTATGACAACCAATGAATATATTTTAGTGGCTCTTTTGGTTGTTGTTCTCGTGCTTCTTATTGTTCTTATTAAAAGGAGCAAGTAGGGAAAAAGAAAAAAAGGCCGGAATTCGCGGAGCGAATTCCGGCCTTTCTCATCGCCTTTTTTCTTTTCCCCTCCCTAGTATTTTTAAGTATTCTTCAGTATTTCTTAATAT
>CAYGHQ010000093.1:0-2647 GCA_964349845.1 uncultured Candidatus Saccharibacteria bacterium | reverse complement strand
TTATCCCGTACAAGAAGTTAACATTGTATATAAAGTTACTAAAGAAGGTATAAGTGTCCTTTATCTTTTTTAGCTACAGAATATTAAAGATAACTTCTATGCGGGGTTTAGAATTTTGAATTTTCTTTATTTGGCTTCGTTTGTTTCGGATTTCGTGCTTCGGATTTATTATTTCTGGTATCTAGAAATATTTAGTATTATCCCCGCTTCGGCCAGAGCGAAAAACAGAGCCGTGCCTCCGTGCGAAACAAAAAGAAGAGGCGAACCGGAAAGAGGGACGATACCCAACATAGACGCGATGTTTATAAAAGATTCCGACACGATAAGTATAACAATTCCGAGAGCCAAGAGTCCACCGAAAAGATCCGGGGACCTTGAGGCGATTTTTAAAGCGCGAAGGGCAAAGGCCACGAATAGAAAAATAAGAAGAACGCTTCCCACGAACCCGAACTCCTCGGCGGCTACGGCAAAAATGGAATCCCCGATAGGCTCGGGAAGATAATTAAACTTTTGAATGCTTTGCCCGAATCCTCTGCCGAATATTTTACCCGATCCGATTGCGATGATAGATTGCTGAATTTGATATCCCGCTCCCAACGGATCCCGCGAAGGATCCAAAAAGGTGAGAATTCTTTCCATCACATAAGTACGGGAATAAGCCAAAACGGCCACTCCTCCGGCTCCGGCCAAAACAAGCCCAAAAACGCTTTTCCATCTTCCTCCGGCGGATAGATAAATAGCTATTCCGGCAAATCCCATGATTATTAAAGTGTCGGTATCGGGCTGGGAAAGAAGCAGAGCCCCGGCAATTCCGAGGAGAATGAGAAGAGGTAAAAGTCCATATTTAAAAAGAGCTACTTTCTCCTTGAACCCCGAAGCCCAGGCGGAAAAATAAATAACAAAAGCAATCTTAAAAAATTCCGCGGGCTGAAAAGAAACGAATCCGAGATCAATCCAGCGCTTGGCGCCATTATGAGAGAAGCCTAAACCGGGTATATAGACAAGAAACATCAAGCTGATGGAAAGAAGAAGAATTTTGAGGGCGTGCTTCCGCCAGAAGCGGTAAGGAACGCGCGAAGTAAAATACATTGCCACTCCTCCGGCAAGAATGCCAAAAACAATCTGGCTCACGGCAACCGAAGAGAATCTCGCTCCATCGCGGGCAAGAAGGCCCAAAGAGGCGGAAAGCCAGATAAAAAATCCCGCGCTTGTGAGAACAATAACGATGGACAAAAAAAGTTTATCCGCTTTTCTGGAGTGCATGAGACAATTTTAACACATTTTTTCTTTTTCTTATTTTACCTCGGGAAAATCCCATTAGACTTATTTTAGATGATCGTTTAGAGCCTGTACGCTATTCTAATGCCCGACTTATTTTTAAAAATAGAAGTCCCCTTGCGGGATAGATAAAATCTTCAAATTTCTGCTGTCCTTCAAATTCTTCAGGATGGGGAAGGAATTGAATCCACGGATTATGAATTTCTCCTCAAGAGAATGAACTCTGGGGAAGAGTTTATCGTCCACCGGAGAAATTCATAATCCTCGCCACGAAATTTCCTCTTTTGGCTAAGCCGTCTCCACTCCGACTGGTTCTAGTAATTTTTAATTTTGATTTTAGATTATTCGCTAAAGCGAACTGGGCTTTTTTCTCTTCCCTATTCTCTAGTAGCTTATTCTATTATTCCCCCTCCCACGCACGCTTCCCCATCGTAAATTACAAGAGATTGGCCGGGGGTGATGGCGTTTTGAGGGGTGTCAAAGAAGATGTGGCATAGGGTTCCCCTCTCCCCCTCAGTTGAGGGGGTGAAAGGCGAAGACTTGGAGCCTTGCAAGACTCTTTCAGGCCGAATCTGCGAGGACGAAAGAGTGGACAGCTCCTGTAAGGAGTCCGAGTCTGCGAGGAAGGGGGAGGTGTTCTCTTCAACACCCCTCTGCCGGAGTACCGGCTTCTCCCCTCGTCTGAGGGGGGAAGGAGACTCGAACTTTGTCAGTTTGCAGGATTGCAATGGTTGGCGGTAGCGAATTCGGGCGGAATATTTTTTGGAAAAATCCGGCTCACCTGCTGTCCAGCTTACATCTCCTATCACTGCTTCTTTTCCCGCCAAAGCCAATTTCCCTTCAGGAGATTTGTGAGAGACCGTAATCGTGTTTTTCTTAACATCTTTTGCGACTACATAGTACGGCAAATCATTTGCTCCCTTTTTGGTAATTATAAAATTGTGCCTTTCGCCAATGGTAAACATGAACGCGCCGTCGTGTTCTCCGATTTCTTTTCCGTTCTCATCCCCCCCAACTTCGCTCGGGGCAAGCAGAACTTTCCCTTTTTTCGGCTTGATAAAATTCTTGAGAAATTCTTTAACGTCAATTTTGCCCATGAAGCAAAGCCCCTGGCTGTCTTTTTTTTCAGCTGTCGGAAGCCCAAATTCCTCGGCAAGCTTCCGGACTTCTGTTTTTTTAATCAAATTGCCAACGGGAAAAAGAGTTCGCGAAAGTTGTTTTTGAGTGAGAGTCCAGAGGAAATAGGATTGATCTTTGGAAGAATCCAGAGCAGTTAAAAGTTCATAAATAAATCCCTCCCCTCGCAGACTCGGGACTCCCTTTAAAAAAGGGAGATTTAAATCCTCCTTTCTTAAAGGAGGTGTCCGGT
>CAYGHQ010000092.1:0-2687 GCA_964349845.1 uncultured Candidatus Saccharibacteria bacterium | reverse complement strand
ACCGCTCCTAAAAATGTGAGAAAATCTATTCCTCACGACAGACACGAGCAGCGTTTGTCCTGGCATCCCTAAGTCCTAAAGACTGGTATCGTCTGTAAGATCCTAGAAACCCTATCTTGAGTAGGGTGAACTCTTAATAACCAGGGTCACAACATTCCCCTTAGGGTAATGAGGATTCATTGATTTTTTTCGAATTCCTGCCTTAGCAGATTTTATGACTTGAGGATCACTTTTCTTGAAGAAACTCCAAAAGCTCCAGACATGTCTCGTTTTCCTCCCCTGCTTAAAGGAGGCGATCTTGGAAGAAAGATCGGCCGTACTTACAGTCGACCCGAGAGTGACCTTTTGCTTTGGACGTTCCGAAAAATGAAGTCCTCTTCTTGCTAAACTCAAGGCCGCCATTTCATGGGATGTCAATTGAAGGTATCCCCTGAATTTGACAAGTCCAATCAGGGAGGAATAGGCCGGGTTCACCGAAATCACTTCCACACCCATTTTGGCGGCCTTACCTTTAACCAAATCAAAAAACTTTTTGTAGGCGAATTGAGATAATTTTTCATTCATGATCGGTCCTTGCACCGATCGCATCCCGGCCTTTTTTTCCTTAAAGTCCAGTTTTTCCACCACAAGGGGTTTTTGAGTTTCTACGCTTCTTTGAACAATTTGGGTGAGATGGTCACTTAGGGCCGATTGAATTTGTCCCTGGGATTTTCCCCGAGTGGAAAAGTAAAACGATTCTCCTTTTAGAGGATTCCCGAAGCGATCCGTTTCCGTGGCCGCCACATGATCAGTATTGAAGTCCAAACCAATGGACCCCATTACTCTTCTGGTTATCACTGGGGCCGAAGGTAAATCAAAGATCGCCTGCAAATAGTATTGAGTATCCTTACGGCCCAATCGTTTTAAAATCCGATAGGAAACGGCCTGTCCCTTACTTAAGGCCTCAAGGAAATATTCCTGACCATAACGGAATTGGATGTCCGGAATCTTCAAATATGGGCCGAATTTTTCTTCAAAATGACCTGGAATTCTCAACTGCAACGTTTGGGTTTGAGGGTTATATTGGGCATTTTGATTTCCCCAGGATTCATCTTTGGAACCGACCCAGAAGGAAGCAGAATCTCTTTTTGCCTTCCATTGCTCTTGCCAATCCTGAAAAAGATCAAATCCATTTTCTTGGAGGTGATGTTGGGCCTTTTGCAGTTTTCTTCCGCCGAAACAGAAGCTTTTCCGCGATAATTTATCCTTAGAACGATCAAGCTTTTTTCCCAAATTAAAAAGGTATCGCTTTTTTTGGTGGAGGGATAAAAGTTTCTCCTTAAGCTCATTTTCCAAATCTGGCAAGGATAGTCCTTTAAATTCCTTGGCCAGTTTAGGCCGGGGAGAAGATGGGCCATCTCCTATTTGGGATTTTTTCTCACGCCATTTCCTTATGGCCAAGATGAAGGTCTTGATTCTTTTTACCAACGATTTTAACTTATTAATTTCCTTTTCCAGTTTTTTAATAAAACGCTGGGCCTTTTTAATGGACGTCAGTAAGGATTTTATTTTTTCTTGAAGGGCCGCCAAATGGGATTCGATTCGGGACGATAAATCAATGCGGATGCTGTTGAAATGCCGGGCGGATATTTCATATGATCTCAGAAAATCTCCCTTGAGATCATTTAAGGGTTCTCCCCTGATATAACGTTTAACATAGAGATGGCGCATAATAGAAGAAAAGTGAGAATTGAGAGCATCGATAACGACAAAGGCCTGGGAGGACTTAATTTTGGTTTCGATGGTAACAGATGAAGGCGAATTTTCCAGAACACCACTATTCAACGATTTTCCTCTACTTTAATTTTAGGCGGCCTTGCTTGAACGGCGACCGGATCTTTTTCCATAAATTTTAGAAGTAAAAACTGTCATTAATTCCAGGACGTCCCCAACCAATTCTTCTTCAAAACTTTTTCTTTCCGTTTCTTCCAATACGACTATGTTGACATCAAAAAAACGGCATAGGGAAAAAATGAGAGGACTTCCAAAGCGCAAAAGACGATCTTTGTGAGTCAAAATCAATTCTTTAACTTCCCTGTTCAGTATCTTGTGCAAGAGTTTTTGTAAACCTCTTTTATTAAAATTTATTCCGGAACCAATATCCGTAATAATAGTAGGCCGAAAACCTTTTTGAAAACAATACGATTTTAATTTTTCAACCTGTCTTATTAAATCATCTTTTTGACCATGGGAAGAGACTCTTCCATAACAAATAATATCTTTTTCAAAATTGGAACAATCCGTTTTTTTACTTCTACCTAAAAAATCATTAATTTGACTTATTGAATACCGGCGGTGATTGCCGACAGTTTTAAATTCAGGTAAAAAATGGCCGTCTTTTTCCCATCTTCTTAAAGTGGAAATGGAAACGCCAATTAATAGGGAAGTCTCCCCTACTGAAAGATAATTCATACAGACCATCCTTTTCCTTTTTTTAGGAAAAAAGTTGGATAAAAATTTATTTCTCTTCATGATGTACTGGCCTACTAAGGAATAACATTTTTATTCTTATTAAAATTTAAATTCTTAATTTTTAGGATTAAAAGTTGTTAATTTTTAATGAGGAATAATGATCTGCCTGTCAGAAATTAAAACTTTCTTAATAATAGACAGATTTGATTAGATTGGCAGTGTGCTGTATTTAACCC
>CAYGHQ010000091.1:0-2732 GCA_964349845.1 uncultured Candidatus Saccharibacteria bacterium | reverse complement strand
ATTCGAAACAAACCCCGAAAATTCTAATGACCAAAATTTCAAACGGGAATTGTTTTTGTTTTGAATTTTGGATTTTCTTTATTTGGTTTTGTTTGTTTCGGATTTCGAATTTAGTGCTTCGGATTTAAATTTCAATACGCCATCTCATACATAAACATATATCCGTCTTCGTTCGGTTCAAATTTCACGCCGTTATTCTTAAAATAATCCATTACCGCGACAAAGGCTTTGTTGGCCAAAACGGCTTTCTCTCCATAATTTTGCCATGCTTCGCCGGTGATTTTTCCGTCTTTTAAATTTTTAGGCAGGTTTTTTGCCGATTCTCCCAGAGTTTTATATGAGGACGAAAGATTTTTCAGAATGTCTTCTGTTCCGGAAGGAGGTTTGACAGAAAATAATCTTTCTCCGGCAATAATAAAGCGTTCCCCTATTTCTTCAAGGGATTTAAATGTGTTTTGGTCGGGTGTTTGCCAAGCTTTTTCAAAAACTTGTCCGTCAGAGGACATTTTTTCCGAAATCGGCTTCAGAATTTTCCCCATTTCGTTGCCGAAAAATTTTAAGACTGCGATTTTTTCGGAAAAAAGCGGCTCCGGTTTTTTTGTGTTTCCCGAGGAAACGATTTCATTTGGAATAGAATCTCCAAAAGATTCATCCGGATTTTCCGCGGAAAAGTAGTTTATTTTAATTGATGGGATTTTTTCGGAGGTTTCCGCTCCCGGAATTTCATCCGCGCTTTCCTTGTTGTTTTGATTTTCTTCCCAAAAAATGCCGATACTATCAACATTTTCTTTTTTTGGGAAATTCTCCGGCGCGTAATTTTTCTGGAAAAGAAAAATAGCTAAAACAAATCCAGCGGCTAGAATAAGCCACTTGAAGTAAAAAATCGCTTTTTTTCGAAAGGGCATGGGTAAATTATACCATCTCTTTCATTCCCGTCTGTCATTCCCGCGAAGGCGCCATAGCTTTAGCTAAGTTTTTCTTAAGAGCCTGTGGACTTCGGAATTCCACAAACCTTAAGGTTTGTGGAATTCCGAAGTCCACAGGCTCTTGTTTTACTGTTCCTCAGTTTAGGGGAATCGTTAGTCCTATCATTTTCATCAAGAAAGATAGAAAGAATATGATATAATTTATCTAATGTTTTTTAGAAAAAAAATAACTCTTTTTCTTTTTGTAATTTTGTTATCTCTTGCTGTTTTTTCTTTTTTTCCAAATCAAGCTTACGCTCAGATTAATTTTGGCGGAAGAGTGCTAACTTATATCCCCATCTGCCAGACTCCTCCCGGGACGTTTTTAACAATCGGTCCTCCCACCCCCATGCCTCTTTTTTGGATGCCGGGAACTAGGTTTTATTCCTACGGACCTCCTTCTCCCGGCCGGACAATTTTAGGGAAGGCCGGAATGGGATGGATTCCCTGCATAATCTGGGTGCCCTGCGGGTTTGCCATGTGTCCGGTGGTTTTGGGGGGAGGATTTCCAATGCTATTTAACGGCTCCTCTGCAATTTAGAAGAAGGGACTAGGTGTTAGGGATTAGGGACTAGGGTAAATACAAAATCAAAAACCGAATTTGCCGAAGGCAAATTCGGTTTTTCTCTAGTCCCTATTCCCTAGTGGCTAAACCCTAGTGGCTAAATTTCCCCACTCTTCCAAACTCAAATCTTCCGCTCTGGCTTTAAGGGGGATATTTAATTCGGCTGAAATTTTTTCCGCTTCTTCTTTTGGAATTTCCAAATTGCTAAAAAGTAGCTTCCTTTTGTGGGAGAATCCCTTTTTTACAATCTCAAAAAATTTTTCCTCGTTCAAATTCAGGTTTCTCTTTCTGTCATTCCCGCGAATGCGGGAATCCACGCCATTGTCATATAATCTGGATTCCCGCCTTCGCGGGTGAGAAGCGACCTTAAGGAGCTTCGCAAGGCTCTTTCCGCCCGAGTCTGCGAGGGCGAAAGAGCGGACTGTTCCTGTAAGGAATGACACCGGTTGCACAGATTTTATTTCGGTGAAAAAGTTTTTGGAAATTTTGTCAATCAAAATTATGGCCGAATCCACTTTTGGCGCCGGAGAAAAAGCGCCAGCCGGAACGGTTTCAATATATTTTGGCTCGCCATAGGCCTTTACGCTTATTGATAAAATACTGTTTTTTCCGTCGTTGGCGATAATCCTTTTGGCCACTTCTTTTTGCAAAAGCAAAACCATTTTGGAAGGGGGCGGGACATTCTGCAGGAATTTTTTCAAAAACTGGCCGGTGATGTAATAAGGGAGATTGGCCACCAATTTATAGCCACTAGGGACTAGGGTATAGCCACTAGGGGGAAAATCTAGGACATCCAAATTAAATAAATTTAATTTTCCGGAGGAGATGTCGGAAGAGAATTTTTGTGAAAGAAAGGGAATAAGGCGATCATCTTTTTCAACCGCAATCACCTTCCCCGCTCTCTTCAAAAGTTCTTCCGTCAAAACTCCTTCTCCCGGTCCCGCTTCCAAAACAACATCACACATCTTCAAATCCGCCGCCTCAACTATTTTCTGAAGCGCGCCTTTTGATCTTAAAAAATTCTGCCCCAGCGACTTTTTGGCTAGAAATAAGGGTTTTTTCACGTTCTAATAATAACCTTAAATATCTTCATTTTCCACTTGACTTATTTTAACCGATATGCTAAGATGGTAGATAGATAATAAGCCCTAAATTCACCCCCGAAGTGCAACTTCGGTTTTTTTGTTGCCAATGAATAAATT
>CAYGHQ010000090.1:0-2739 GCA_964349845.1 uncultured Candidatus Saccharibacteria bacterium | reverse complement strand
ATTTTGCGCGATAACCGGTTTCTATTTGGGTATCATTTTGTATGAGAGAAGACTCCATTTGGTTCAGTCAGCAATTTTTGATAAAATAGGTTCGAGCAGAGTCGTAAAGACGCACAAAAAACAGGAACTATAGAGAGTAGCCACTAGGTTTTAGGGGTTAGGGACTAGGGTAAAGATAAAAAATACCGTGCCGTACGGCACGGTATTTTTCTAGTGGCTAAACCCTATACCCTAGCGGCTATTCCTACGCCGATTTCACTTTCACCTTTGTTTCCTTGCCTTTGTTCAGTTTGGGGAGCTTCAAGATGAGCATGCCGTGCTTTTCGGTGGCCTCGGCTCCGTCCACGTCCACTTCTTGAGGCAGAAGAACCGTGCGGGAGAAAGATCCCCAGTAAAGCTCTTTATGAAAATAATTCCCATCGTCAATTTCCCTGGAGGCTTCCCGCGTTCCTTTGATCGTAACCATATCTCTCGTAATGGATACATCCAAGTCGTCCGGCCGGACTCCGGCAACAAGAGTTTTGATGATAATGTCGCTGTCGGTCTGATAGACGTCAACCATGAGCTGGCCTTCTTCTTCGTCTTCCTCCCATGCCGGCTCTTTCCTGTCGGATTTTTCAATATTAACTCCCCGGACAGGCTTCTTTTCCTCTTCCTCCTCGTACTCCGGCACATTGACTGCTCCGGTCAGTCTTTCAAAAAAAGATTTTTTTTCTTTAGCCATATGATTAAACTTAGAACTTTTGCGTTTGTTCTCTAATTCTCCCTTTAAAAAGGGAGTGGATGGTATTCCAGACGAGGGATTTTTTGGAATTTAAAATCCTCCGTCCGGAGTACCGGACACCTCCTTTAAAAAAGGAGGAATTAAACCAACTTCTTTAGAAGTTCTAAAAAATTATTATGTTAAATTTTATTTAATTTCCCGGAGATCCTATGGAAAGGCGCTTTATTTTTTCAAAAGCCGCGAGGAGCAGAATGGCAACCGCCCATACGCCGGAGAAAACTATCAATAAATACTCGCTGTCTTCTTCTACATACTCAATTATAGATAAATTAAAGGAGGCGTGCAATGCCACGGAAAGTGCAAAACCGGCTATGAGATAGAAAAACTTGGCTAAGCGTTTCTTGTAGAAAGAGAGCGCGATAAAAAAGCCGAGAGTTCCGGACGTAACGACATGAAGAAGGGAAGCGCCTATGAATCTCAGGTTTCCTATATCTATTCCGGCAAGAATTCCCGTTTTGGCGGAGGAAAAGACAAAAAAAGCGTTTTCCAAAGCGGCAAATCCCAAGGCGGAGGTTATGAGATAAATCATGGCGTCAATCGGCTCGTCATACTCCTTGTTTCTTAAGGTGGCCGTGTAGCACAAGATAAACTTAAAAAATTCCTCAGCGATAGCCCAACAGAGAAAAATAATCGCGCTGTTTTCAAAGATATTTTCAGTGAATTCTTCAACTGGAAGAACGAAAAAGACCGCGGCCATTCCGGCTAAAAAGGCCAATAGAATAAGTTTTTTGGGTTCGGGATGAAGGCGGTCTTCGCGGATCCAGAACCAAAGCCATAAGAGGGCGGGAAGAACGCCGACGCCGAAGGAAACCAAAAGGGGGGTGATGAAGTTGATCAAGTTATAAAGTATATAAAGTTAAAAAAATATCCTTCTTCCCGTTTGTCATTCCCTACGGGAACTGTACACTTTTCGCATTCTGGGTACAGAATGCTCAAGGTCTTGCGAAGCTCCGCTTCTCACCCGCGAAGGCGGGAATCCAGACTACATGGTAATATCCTGGATTCCCGCCGGAGTTTACCCTCGTGTAGACGGGTGCGGGAATGACACCAAGCGTGTAATCTATATAAAAGAAGGAACACAAATATTTTAGCATTTTTTATTGAAGACGGGAAAAAGAAAAAACATCCCCCAATGAGGGATGTTTTGCGCAAGTCCGAAAAGTACGCCTACCTTTGGACTATCCTATAAAAAGTGGCGGACGAAGGGGCGTTTGGCGCGTGGATGGGAAGATCCACTATAAAAGTTATCTTCCCCCCAATAATTGCTACTTGGGCGCTTTTGTCACCCTCCCATGTTTTCGCGTTTAATGACTTCTCCAGGGAATAGGAACGTCCGCTCTGTGTTCCGTCTACACTGATGATAACCTTAGTTGGCAAGCGTTGAATGCTTGCCTTGATTTCAGCCTTTGCTGTAGACACTTGCCCTAAAAGGGCAAGTCCGATACCGGCGACGATAAGTCCAATACGGAACTTCAACTTCATTTTTACCTCCTTTGTGTTAAAGAACAGATTCTCTGTATGGGAAACTTTCCCATACGCTTGTTCCTTTTTTTAATACTATTGCAATTCAAAAATTTGTCAAATAGATTTTAATTTTAGTTTCTCCTCATAAAGAGAAATTAATCGTATTGACAGTACTATTTTTTAGTTTTTTGTTGAAAATAAAGGACATTTTGTAATTATAAAGGACATTGAAAATAAAAGCTGTTTTAAAAATGTCCTTTATAAAATAATTCATAAAATTCAGACGGCTGTAAAGGACATTTTTTCAACTTTTCTTTTGTCGATAAATCTAAAAACACATTTCAAGAAATTTTTCGGAAAAAACTCCTCCTAAAAGCAAAAAAGGAAGAAAAATTCCTTGACAGCATGATATCAGTTTGTTTAAGGTTAGTTATATAAAGCAGAAGAAGCTTTTGGCAGGTTTATAAATTAACTTTTTAACAGCATGATAA
>CAYGHQ010000089.1:0-2972 GCA_964349845.1 uncultured Candidatus Saccharibacteria bacterium | reverse complement strand
TCTTTCAAAGGGAAGAGTGGGCGAGACCAATGCCAATCTTCTGGGAAGCATGCTTATCACCAAGATTTATTTGGCGGCCATGTCCCGCGCCGATACTCCCGAAGCGGCCATGCGGAAGCTTCCCAATTTTTATCTCTACGTTGACGAGTTCCAGTCTTTCGCCAACAAGTCTTTTGCCGATATCCTCTCGGAAGCCCGAAAGTACAAATTGAATCTCACGATTGCCCACCAATATATAGAGCAGATGGAGGAAGAAGTCCGGGCGGCGGTTTTCGGGAACGTGGGAACGATGGTGTCTTTCAGGGTCGGCGCGTACGACGCGGAAGTTCTGGAAAAAGAATTTGCCCCTCAATTTACGGCTGAAGATTTGGTTAATCTCGGATTTACCCAGATATACTTAAAACTTATGATAGACGGCGTATCCTCAATGCCTTTTTCAGCCGTAACCTTGCCTCCCGCTTCCCGTCTTCCGGTTTCTTTCAAAGACTTCATTATTGAGTCTTCAAGGGGGATGTTTGCTCGGCCTCGGGCGGATGTGGAAAAAAATATCAGGGACTGGCACGAGGAAGGGAAGCCTTTGCCTAAAGAAGCGAAGCCTTTGCCCGAAAAATCACCCCGCCTTATCATGAAAGACCCTCATTCTCCTCCCCCGGGAAATTTCTTCAGGAAGGAGATCAAGCCGGAACCTCCGCGAACTCCGGATTTTGCGGCAAAAGAGATGCCTTTGGACGCTTCAAAACCAAAGCCTTCAAATAATACTGAATGGGCGTTTCTTAAAGAACTAAAGCCCGAAGCGCAGGGGAGAGGAATTTTCCCGCCGAATCCCCGCTTGATTTACAAAGGAAAAGAAATTTTGGATGAGAAAGCCAAAGCTCCGCTTCGCGAAGCGCTTTCTTCCATGCTGAAGAAAGAAGAAAAAAAAGCCTCGGAAATTCCGCCTAAAGCGGAGGCGAAAAAGCCGGAGGAGCCGGCCAAAAAGGAAGAAGCAAAATCGACTCCCGCCCCGAGCCAATTGAATATAGGCGGACAAGAAAAGCCCGTCTTCGCTTCGGAAAGCTTTGGCGGGGCGAAGCCCGCGGAAGTGCCGAAAGACGTTTTGGAAAAAATATTGAAGATAGATGACGATGATAAAAAATAGAAAAATAGCGGCAAAAAGGATAATCCGGCTAGCCGGATTATCCTTTTTGCCGCTATTTTTCTTACCCCTCATAACTCTTGCCTCCGTTTCTTTTTCGGAGGTGATGTATGATCCGAAAGGCGTTGAAGATGACGGCAAACGCGATTGGGTGGAAATTTGGAATAGCGGAAGCGAAACGGACATTTCCGAATGGAGATTTGCGGTCGGAGGGGAAAATCACAAAATTTATTCCAAAGAAGGAGATTTGTGGAAAGGCAGGGCGGTTATTTCGGGAAATTCTTATGCCGTCATTGCGGATAATCCTGAAAAATTTTTAACCGAATGGCCTGCTTATTCGGGTGTGGTTTTTGACAGCAGTTTTTCTTTGCCGAGTACGGGAAAAAGTTTGGAATTAAAAAATGAAGCAGGTGTTCCTGTTGATCAATTTCAGTACGGAAAGGAAATGGGGGCGTTTGACGATGGAAATTCTCTCCAAAAAATCGGGGGAGTCTGGAAATCTTCTCTTCCCACCCCCGGAGCGCAAAACGCGGAGTCAAGCTCTCCGCAAAATTCGGGAAGCCAAAATCAAGATTCTCAAAGTCAAACCAGCCAAAATATTTCAGGGAATTTAAACGGAGGAAATACTCAGGGAAATTCCGGTTCCGCTTGGCCTGTTGATCCGCAAGTTTTTGCCCGCGTCAAGGGAGAGAGTTTGGGAGTGGCCGGAGCCGATATGATATTTAGAGGAGAGGCTTTAGGGATTGAGAAAAGGCCATTGGAGAAAGTCCGCTATTTTTGGAATTTCGGGGACGGGGAAAGCAAGGAAGGGGAGACTGTCGCCCATTCTTACAAATACCCGGGAGAATATCTTTTGGTTTTGGAAGCGTCATCGGGAAATTTTGGAGGAGGAGCGCGCCTTAAGGTCAAAATAATCTCTTCTCCGATTCTTATCTCGTCAGTTTCGCCTGGTCCGGATGGATTCCTTGAAATTTCAAATAAATCGGGGCATGAAATAAATATTTCTTCCTGGATTTTAAAAAGGGGAGAGAAAATTTTCGTTCTTCCCAAAGGCACGATTATTTTGTCTCAAGGGAAAATTATGATTTCCGCCAAAACAGCAGGGATGGAATTCGGGGAAGACGCGCAAATTTTTTATCCAAACGGATTTTTGGCGGGGAGATATGAAAAAATAACAACCGTGGCGCCGGTTGCGGAAAAACCGGCGGCAATTTTGGCGGGGGCCGCCCCCGCCAAAATTGCCGCCGCTCCCGCCGTTTCCCCTTCTCCCAAAAGAGAAGTCTCTCCGGCTGTTTCTAAAACGCAAGATCCTCCCAAATCGGCTATTGCCTCTGCCGATCAAAATTTGGCCTCCGTTTCTTCCGCGGATGAAAATTTCAATTATCCCGAAACGGAAAGTGGTTCCGTTTGGACTTGGCTTTTTTACGCTTTCGGCCTTTCAATTCTGGCCGTCTTTGCCGTCCTCTATTCCAAACGGGAGGAAAAAACAGCGGGGGATGAGATGAGCGAGATTGAAATAATAGAATAAAAATCCGAAGCACGAAATCCGAAATCCGAAACAAACAAAGTCAAACGGGGAAAATTCCAATATTCCAAACAAGAGTTCTTATCATTTTTTGTTTACCCCGTACAAGAATTTAACATTGTCTATAAAGTTACTAAAGAAGATTATAGTTATCCTTATCTCTTTTGGTTACAGAATCTTAAAAGATAACTTCTCTACGGGGTTTAGAATTTTGAATTTAGGATTTTCGGAATTTGTTTCGAATTTCGTGCTTCGGATTTCGGATTTAATAAATTTGTTTCTTATTTATTTTTTTGTTGTATTATATTAAGT
>CAYGHQ010000088.1:0-3038 GCA_964349845.1 uncultured Candidatus Saccharibacteria bacterium | reverse complement strand
ATTAAAAACAAAGCGAAGTTAATTTATACGATCGTATAAATTAACTTCGCTTTGTTTTTAATAAAAATCTCCAACAAAAAAGAACAGGCTATTCGCCTGTTCTTTGCGTAAAAAATAAAAAGAACTATTTTTTTAATAAGCGGGTAATTCCCGCCCCGCGCCAAGATCCATGCTAACTGGAATCCCCCGAGCGCAAAGAGGGCAAGATCTTGCCTCCCACAAATCAAGCTTCAATTTAAGCAAAGAAACAATTTTAGGAACACCCAAGTCTTCATGAGTTCTGTCGCCACGACTGCCGCGATTGCATAGCGCTCCAACCCCGATTACATTTCCCCCAAACTCTCGAACGGCAAGGATGGTAAGAAACGCTGAACTGCCCGTATTCAATACATCTTCCACCACCAGTACCCGATTTTCGGGTATAAACCTGCCCTGTCCTCGCTTGATAACAAAAACATCTCTGCCCGGAATCTTTTCGGCATAAACAGAAAGCACTTCCTTGCCGTTTATTTGAGAAAGATGATGAGCTACCCATTGCGAAAGAATCGCTCCCCCCATGGCTGGACCAACAACTATCTGTACCCCATCGGGAGCAAACTGCTCGGCAATTGCTCGGCACAATTCGGATGTTGCCTTAGTGTGCGGATAAATTGCATCCTTGTTAACATATTTGTTTGTATGAAAACCAGACCGGCAAACAAAGTGGCCTTCAGTAATCACTTTGAATCTGTTGAAAACATCCAAAACTTCTTGTTCATTCATTTTCCCTCCTTTACTTCAAGAAGCTGTTTAACCGCTTCGCGGATTTCCTCACTAATTTCAATTGAAACATTGGGGTCGCCATCGTCTCCGGTTCCTGGACAAGGAATGTTGAGAAAATTCTTCCAACGGATATAGCATCCTTGTTTGGCGGACTCCCCGCCATATCTTTCAAGCAATCCTTTCCCAGACTCATGCGAACCTTCATCGATACAGAAAGCCCTGGCAAGGTCTAAATTGGTCAAAAGTGTCCGGCCAAAACTTTTCATGTTAAGGTCATGAGTAATTTCCCAGTTAACAAACCATTCGCAGTCATTCGCTCGAAATATTGTTACCTTCACGGCGCTTGCTTTAATGACAAACCTTCGCTCTTTGGCATCGACATCGAGCCTGTCAACTTTCATTTTTCCGCAATGATGATGGCACCAGTCCGGCAAACCAGATGCATCCTCAAGAAGAGGTGAGCGTCGAACAATTTTATTCACACCAACAGTTTTCATTTTTCCTCCTTTGCCCGCCGTAGCGTACTCGCGCAGGCGGGCTTATTAAATTTTCAAAAAACAAAACCAAGCGACAGGCTCAGTTCCAAAACAACATTACTCCACTTGCGTAAATCGGTCAAGAAAAAGGCGGAAATTTTTGTCAGCAGAAGCTGACAAAAATTTCCGCCTCTTTTTCTTGACCCCCTAGTGGCTTAGTGGCTTGTCCCGAGCAAAGTCGAGGGGCTAATCCCTAATGGCTTCCTTACAACGTTTTAACCAAAAGCGAATTCACCGCAATCTCCTCATCAAACGGCGCGCCAGCGGCAATAACAATTTTATCCCCTTTCTCCGCCAGCCCCGATTCCACGAGAAAATTCTCGGCATAATGAAGAGCCTCCTCAAATTTATCGTACCTTTTTATCGGCACCCCGTAGCATCCGAAAGAAAGCATAATCTGCCCCAGACAATCTTCGTTAGGCGTGAAGCAGACTATCGGCTGGCGAGGCTTCCACCTGGAAATGAATCTAGCCGTCCTTCCCGATTCCGTGAAAGCCACGATAAGCTTGGCGCTAGAATCATTGGCGGAATTTATAACCGACCCCGAAAGCGGGTCCTTCACTCCCTCGTGATTTATAATCCTAAAATGCATCCTGCGGTGGTTGTAATCTTTTTCCGTCCTTTCAGCCACCTTCCGAAGCATATCCACCGCTTCTGCCGGATATTTTCCCGCCGCTGTTTCCGCCGAGAGCATCACGGCATCTGTTCCATCCAAAATGGCATTAGCCGCATCGGAAACTTCCGCGCGGGTCGGAACGGGCGACTCTATCATTGATTCCAAAACCTGCGTAGCCGTGATGACAGGCTTTCCCAAAAGATTGCATTTTTTAATAATAGTCTTCTGGATGATGGGAACATTCTCCAAACCTATCTCAATGGCCAAATCGCCTCTCGCCACCATGGCTCCGTCCGACAAATTCAAAATTTCATCCAGATTTTCCACCGCTTCTCTCGTTTCAATCTTGGCGATAATTTTTGACTCCGATCCGGCCGATTTTAAAATTTCCCTAAGCTCCTTGATATCATCCCCCTTTCTTACAAAAGAAAGAGCAGTAAAATCAACTTTGTTTTTTATCCCAAATTCAATATCCTTGCGATCTTTTTCGGTAATAGAAGAAACTGACAGATAAGCTCCTGGCAGGTTAACCCCTCTTCTCCCCGTTATTTCCCCCCCAACAATAACCCGAGTTTTGACCTCATTGCCTTCCGCGGAAATCACCTCTAGGCGCTTCTTGCCGTCTTCCACCAAAATCTCTCCGCCAGGTTTCACTTCAACCGGAAGATTTTTGTAATTTACGTAGACAATTTTTTCATTCCCCACCATCTCCGCGGTAGTGAACGTGAAAATCTCCCCCTCCTTGAGAGTTATTTTTTCAGTAGAAAATTCGCCTATCCGGATTTTTGGCCCGCCTAAATCTTGAAGCACTCCCAAAGTTTTTCCAGTTTTCTTTTCCACATTCCTGATCATTTCAAGCCTTTTGGTATGGCCTTCCATATCGCTGTGAGAAAAATTGAGCCGGACAATATTCATCCCCGCCTCGGTCATCTTTTCAAGCATTTCCTCATTTTCCGACACCGGCCCGACTGTTGCCACGATTTTCGTTTTTTTAGTTATTTGCATCTTGTCTTTTATTTAAATTAAATTTACTCCGATTATACCCCAATCTCGCCAAAAGAAAAACTGTCAGTCTTCTCTCATACAAAATGATACCCAAATAGAAACCGGTTATCGCGCAAAAT
>CAYGHQ010000087.1:0-3065 GCA_964349845.1 uncultured Candidatus Saccharibacteria bacterium | reverse complement strand
AATTCGGCAAAATCCGGAACTCAATTACGGTAACCTTTAATTATGGCCTATATCGACGAATTTTGGGTTCGTGTTTTCCAAAAAATAGACTGAAAATCCAAATGCCAAAATCCAAAAAATCCTCCGTCCGGAGTACCGGACACCTCCTTTATTAAAGGAGGATTTAAGATCTTGTTGCATTTAATCTCCCTTTATTAAAGGGAGTGGCGAGTCTTCGAGCCGAGGGATTTTATTTGGATTTACTTATTCTTTTTCTGGCAAAAAATTATTTTTTATCGCTTCCACTTCCCCCATCGCTCCTTCCGCAAAATCCAGAAACGCGTTTTTGACACTCAAAAAAGGGCTGGCTGAATTATCAGCTGACTTTTTTTCATTCAATGACAAAAATCCGGACTCCAAAGCAAGGAGCCACAAAATAACGATAATGCCAGTGATAAGAGTGGAGGAAATTACAAGGATTTTCATCCTTTCCCGCTCGGGTTTTCGCCTTAAATTTTCAAGCCAAATCATTTTGATATAAAAATATATTAGATCGCGCGGACAAGCTCTTAATTTATCGGCGGACCTCAAAAAGAGATCCTCCCGTCCGGCCGAAATTCTCCGGAAAATACATCTCGCTTGCCACGGCCGGCAAGTAGCGGAAAGTCCCCGGAGTCGTCGCCCTCAAATAATATTCGTAGGAATATTCCCCCGCCGGAAGCTCCTGTTTGAAGAGAAACAGCCGGTCGTCATGAAGTTCTTTAAAGTCGGGATAAAGCTCGTTTTTGAATAGAGAACTTCCGCCATAAAGATCATAATCTTTTACCAGACTCTCAGCGTTTTCCGCCACATCTCCAGAACTGACTTTTTTGGAAACAATAGAATTATCTTCAGTGGCAAGATCAAAATTTATAATCTCAAAACCGGCCGGAATAAAATCCTCCACGGCGAACAAATGCCTCGGCTTGCCCGTAATAATAGAAATTTTTCCTTTTAAGACGTCTCCCACTTTCGCTTCGGAAAGCGGATGCTCCTCTTTCGTGTCCAGCAATCCGTAAAGATTCCGTTCAATTGAGATTCCTTCATCCCTCGGAGGGATTTGATCGACAGGAAGGTAATATTTAAGCCCCATATCGTAATAGAAGACATTTGCCAGACTGTTGCGGTTCTCTTTTTCAAAAGAAAGAGTGTGCATGGCATTCGCGCTAAAGGAAGACATCGGAATAAATTTTTCAAACATGGATAAAATTGTTTTTTTGCTGAAATCATAGGTTTCCAACTTAGTCCCGTCCAGCGACAAAGCCAAAGAAAAATCCGATTCCGTTTCCTTCTTCCATGAAAGATATTCCGTGAACGCGTCAATGACGGAAAGGGTGTTATCAGTGGATCCCCACGCCCCTTCTTTATCCCGGCTCGCGAGAAGCCATCGCAAAATTTTCGGAGTTTCAACGTAATCTTTTTTCCCCGCCGAAATAGCTTTCAAAAACAGAGCGGTGTCTTTTATGGGCGTTTCGTAATACTGCCACGAAATGTTTGAAGAAGGCTTGATGTAAGTTCCCCGCGAATCTATGCTTGCCCTGTTTATAAGAGAATCGTAAACAGACTGGAGAAAAGACGGGGACCAATATTCCCGCGAAGCGAGGAGAGCCAGATATCCTAGAGTCATGGTTCCCGCTTTTTCGCTCACGTAAGAGCTTCCGGCGGACGAAAGAATGGCATTTGAAAGAGCGGAGGATGTCTCGGGCAAAGTTCCGGCCCGCGAAACGGCATAAGCGCCGGCAATAAACGCGTCTATCCCGTAATGCCGGATGCCTTTTTGAAGGAGAGTATTTCCCACGTAAGATGAAGCCGACTTAAGAACGCGACTGTCCACCTCGTATCCGGCCTCCTCCAAGTCCTTAAGAGAATTTATCATGCGCATGGAAAGATAGAGATCAGCCGGAAGGCCTTTATAGTAGGAAAATCCGCCTTCAAGCGTCTGCGTATCATAAATCTTTCGGAGTCCGATAGTTACGGCGTCGTCAATGGTATATGTATTCCCTCCGAACTCTATGCTCGGAACGTCAAATTTATCCCCCACATTTTTGATTGAAAGGCCTTTTTTTACGATAGCGATTCCGCTTAATTTGCTTGCCAGCTGTTCACTGCATCCGTAAGGAAATTCCGCGAGATATTTGAGCGCGTCCGACAAAAATACGGCCAATGTCGCGCTTGTTTTTACCGTAAGCCCTCCGCGATCCAAAAGGACACCCTCCGGAATGAAGACGTATTCTTTGGCAGTCTTTCCTTCCCCAGATCCGGCAGTGGCCACGGCTTCATAAGTGATATTTGAATTGATCCGGATTTCATTTTTTACCGTATCCTCAAACTCGCTCCCTTTGGCGGAGAGAACAATAACGTGAGAACCTTCAGACATGGATTCAGGCGCTTTAACTTTCCAATAGGCAACCGAAGACTCCCCCGCCCGGATTGTTTTGTTGTGTTTTTTGCTTCCGCCGGAGAGCCCTAAAGTCTGACTATCGTAAGAAATGGCTAAAGATTGATCCCGATCCGTTTTATTGAAAACCTGCGCGCCTATTTCAAGCTCGTCTCCCGGCACCACAAATCTCGGGCGGAGAGGCACAACCATGATTTTCTTTTCTGACGTTATCTCTTTGTAATTGACGCCGGTTTTCGTGTCTTCGGTAATCCCCAAAGATTCTATCTGCCACCTTCCAAGATTATCGGGCAGAGTAAAGCTCAATAAGGCTTCTCCGTTCGCGTCAGTCTCCGCATCAGCCTTCCAAAAAGCGGTATCTTTAAATTCCCCTCTTTGTTTCTTGGCCAAATCCTCGGGATTTCCTCCTCCGCCTCCCTTGGTGCCCGCGGGAATTTCCGCTTCCGCCAGAATATTTTTGATGTTAGTGGCGGTAGTCACCGCGAGAGGAAAACCTCCGTAAAAGAAAACTAGAGGGTCTTTTTTCGGATTCCCCTTAAGAGCCAAGACGCTCAAATCGGCGACTGCCACCGATACTTCGGCGGGAACTCTTTTTCCGGAAGAAAGGGAGGTGGTAATTTTCAAATTCACTTTCTCGCCCGGCAAGTAA
>CAYGHQ010000086.1:0-3115 GCA_964349845.1 uncultured Candidatus Saccharibacteria bacterium | reverse complement strand
ACATCGCCAGATGATAAACTTATTTGGGTATCATTTCAGGATGAGAGAATACTAAATTCCATTAGACCTATTTTAAACGATCGTTTAAAATAGGTCTAATGAGTTGGCTTAAGAGTCGGCTTAAATCTCCCGATTCTGTTGGGGGTGATTCACTGGGGTTTTTAAAAAACTAGAGCGTAATCAATCGTCCTCCTTTCAATATCGGCGCCTGCCACTTTAATTTTTATTTCATCCCCCAGGGAAAATTTCTTTTTAGTGTCTTGGCCTATAATGCAATAATTTTTCTCATCCAGGACATAGTAGTCGTCTTTAAGATCGCGCATCTTGATAAGCCCTTCGGAGCGGGTTTCTTTTTCCATGACATAAATGCCCCAATCTGTTACTCCCGATATGATGCCAGCAAACTCCTGTCCGATTCTCTCTGACATGTATTCAGTTTGCTTGAATTTTTTGGAATTTCTCTCGGCTTCGGCGGCGGCAATCTCTTTTTCGGAGGCTTCCATGCTCATTTTTTCAAATTTGTAAAACTCCCCCGAAGGAATACGCTGATTTTGAAGATGCTTTTCAAGAAGGCGATGGACCAAAAGATCCGGATATCTTCTGATAGGAGAAGTGAAATGGGTGTAGTATTGGAAGGCCAATCCGAAATGGCCGATGTTTTTGGTGGAATAAATAGCTTTGGCCATTGACCGGACAGCCGCGCTTTTTATCAAGGACTCCTCGGCTTCGCCTTCCACGGCAAGCATTAGGGTCTGTAAATCTTTAGCTTTAATTTTATTGTTTTTTATCGGAAGATCGTACCCCAAAGCTTTGACTAAAACGCTAAGTTCGGAAATTTTTTCGCGATTGGGAAGATCGTGGATTCTATAAATGAAGGGGAGTCTGGCTTCTTTTTTATTTTCCAAATTTTTGTACATGAACTCTGCCACTTCTCTGTTGGCGAGAAGCATGAATTCTTCAACGAGTTTATGGGTATCCAGCCGTTTTTTCTTGAGGATATTTTTGGTTTTGCCGTTTTCGTCCAGAATAATTTTTATTTCATCCTGTTCAAAATCAATCGCCCCTTCTTCAAATCTTTTTTCCCGCAAGGCGCGGGCAATTTCGTTAAGGGCGGATAGGGTTTGGTAAAATTCTCCGGATTTAAAATCAATCGCGTCCTGCGCTTCTTCATAAGAAAATCTTTTTATGGAGCGGATTATGGTTTTCCCGAACCAGCGTTTGGTTACTTTCCAAAAAGGCGCTTCGCCTTTTTGTCCCGAACGTAGTTGAGGGACCATCACAAAAACAGCCGAAAAAGCCAGTCTGTCCTCGTTCGGATTCAAACTGCAAAGCCTCTCCGAAAGCGCTGGGGGAAGCATCGGGATTGTCCTGTCGGCAAGGTAAACGGAAAACCCGCGATTTCTTCCTTCTCTATCAAGATTTGTTTTTTCCTTCACATAATGGGAAACATCGGCGATATGCACGCCGACTTCCACTTTATTTGGAGAAATCTCGCGGAAAGAAATCGCGTCGTCAAAATCCTTGGCGTCTTCCGGATCAATGGTAAAAGTGGGAATATTTCTAAAATCTTTTCTCTTCCAAATTTCTTCTTTTAATATTTCCTCTTGTTTCTTTTCCAAATCTTCCGCTTCTCTTTCAGTATCAACGGGAAAGTTTGAAGAAAACCCTTTCTCAAGAGCAATGGAGCGCATCTCCACATTGTTGTCCCCTTTTTCTCCCAAGATTTCAACAATTTCTCCGTTGGGGTTCCAGTCTTCTTTTTTCCATCCTGTAATTTTGGCCAAGGCTTTGACCCCGATTTTTCCATTGTCTTTTTCTAGGGGAAGCATGATTCGGGCGTACATTTTTTTATCGTCCGGAATGAGAAAAAGTTCATCTTTCTCTTTGGAAATTGTTCCCACGAAAAAATCCTTGGCTCTTTTCATGATTTGGACGACTTTTCCATGGATTCTTCCCCCTGAAGCTCTCTTTTTAAAAATCTCTATTTCCACTTCGTCTTTGTCCAAGGCGGTATTCAGAAAATCATTTTCAATCGTGATATCCTCCTTTTTTCCGGGTACCTCTAAAAACCCCACCCCTCTCGTATTTACCGAAATCTTCCCGCGGAAGAATTCAATCTTCTTACTCTTTTGTTTTTTTTGTTTAGTTTGCATTTGTGTTTCCTCCCCTCCTGCCTGAGGAGGGGACGGCGAGTCTGCGAGCAGGGGTGGTGGGAGAAAGTATTCACCAACATTCACTCCCACCCCTCTTGTCGGAGTACCCGCATTCTCCCTTCAGGCAGGGGAGAAGGGGGAAATTGGTGTTCATCCGTTGCTTTGACCCTTATTAATTAGCGTTAGGCAATCTTATACACCACATCCTTTCTCTCTACGATAATCTGCCATTTGTTGATTTTCGCGTATTTATACAATTTCGCGTTCGGGTTGAAACAAATTGGATTTTCTACCATTTCCAGCATGGGGATGTCGCCTTCGGTGTCGCCGATGCCGATTGAGCCCTTGAGAGTAAAACCTTCTTTTTCCATGGCTCTTTTTATGATATTCGCTTTGTTGGCGATAAGATGTTCGTCCGTGACCTTTCCTGTGAACTTATCGTCTCCGTCTATTTCGTAAAATCTTCCATACACTTTATTAAATCCCAGAGTTTCGCAGAATTTATCCAAAGTCCCCTTAGGAGATTGGGAAATTGCCAGCAAAAAATATTTTTTCTTTTTCAAACCGGCGATGAGATCGCGGGTATATTGATAGACTTTATTTTTTTGAAATTCCACTATTTCTTCGCTCACGTCCATAAAATTCCCGTAAGAAACGCCCTTGATATATTTCATAAAGACTTCCACGACCGCCCCGATATAATTTTCGTATCCGTCTTTTCTGTCTTGCCACCTTTTTAATTCTTTTTCGTATCCCTTTTTGGCGGATGGCGGAAAAAGCCCTTTCTCTATCATGGCTTCGGTGAGTTCTATAAGGAGAGAAGATCTGAAAATTGTCCCGTCAATGTCAAAAATTGCCACTTTCATAAAAAGAGTATAACACTGTCTGTTGTGGATTTCTCGTCTTTTATTGTTCAAGCTACTGAACATAATTGACAGTTAATTAAGGCATTTTTAGCTTTT
>CAYGHQ010000085.1:0-3154 GCA_964349845.1 uncultured Candidatus Saccharibacteria bacterium | reverse complement strand
TTCATTGTTTTCAAGCTTCAATCTAGTGTCAAGTGTATACTAACCCAGTGCAAAAAATGACAACAGATCTTATTTTTGTTATCCTAAGACACAATTACAACTTACCTTTTAATTTTATGCCCCATATCATCATTGGCCTCGGAAACCCCGGAGAAGAATATTCGGAAACACGCCACAATACTGGAAGGATTATTCTTGAATCTTTCCGGAAAGATCAAAAATTTCCGGAGTGGGAAGAAAATCCCAAATTAAAGTCTCTCGCGTCTGAAGGGAAAATCGGCAAAGAGAGGGTAGTTCTCCTTATGCCGGAAACTTTCATGAATAAATCCGGAGAAGCAGTCGGGAAGATCAAGGATTTGAAATTCAAAGTTAAAGACAAGAAAAAAGAGGTTTCCAATCTTGTTGTCGTTCATGATGAACTGGATATTCCCTTCGGCAAATTTAAAATCTCTTTCAATAAGAGCTCGGGAGGGCATAAGGGCGTTGAATCCGTGATGAAGGCTCTCAAAACGGAAGGGTTTGTCCGCGTTCGCGTCGGCATTTCTCCCGCAAATGCCAAAGGCGCCGTCAAAAAACCGCAAGGAGAAGAAGCGGTTGGCGATTTTATTCTTGGAAAATTTAAAAAGGGAGAGCTTGAAGGTTTGAAAAAAATATCCAAAAAAACTTCCGAAGCTATCGCCATGATTGTCGCGGAAGGAAGGGGGGAGGCGATGGGGAAGTTTAACAGCCAAAAATAGCCAAAAATTGAAAAGTGAAAAGTAAAAAACAGGCAAGCCCGCGGGCTTGCCTGTTTTTTACAAAGCACCCGTTCTTTTTGCGTTTTCAGGCCATGCTTGGAAGCGCGGGCAGAAGATAATGAAAATCAGATAATAAAAGTAAAATCATGTATAAAGATGATAAAAACTCCAATTATCCACATACACTAATTTGTTGCTATAGCTTACAATTAGTGTATGGGAAAAATGGAAGAAGAATCAAGAAAAAGGACAAAAAGAAAAAAAATCCAGAAACTGGTTCTTATGACTGTCGCGGCGGCGGGTCTTTTAAGCGTTGCTCTTTTGGCGCCTAATGCCGTTCAGGTTTTAAAAATGTTTGGATGGAAGCCGGGGAAAAGGCATAAAGAAATGATTGGCAGATCAAGAAACATGCTTTTGGAAAAAGGCCTTCTTCGCTACGAAGGCAAGTTTCTTCGCTTAACTCCAAAAGGAGAAAAGAAGCTTCGACAGCTGGAGTTAAGCGAGTTTAAGCTTAAACGACCCAAGAAATGGGATAAAAAATGGAGAGTTTTGATATTTGACATAAAAGAGGAGAAAAAAGTCTTACGCGAAAAAGTCCGGAAAACTCTCCGGACTATTGGGTTTTACCGGCTTCAGGACAGTGTCTGGGTTTATCCTTACGATTGCGAAAATCTCATAACTTTGCTTAAAGCTGATTTTAAGATAGGAAAGGAATTGATTTACATGATCGTTGATGCGATTGAGAATGACAGATTTCTCAAAGAGATGTTTGATTTAAAAAATCGAACCTGACAAAGTTGGAAGAGAAGTGAAATTTTTGGAAAAAAAGAAAGTTTTAAATTTAAAACTTTCTTTTTTTCCAAAAATTTCACTTCTCTTCCAACTTTGTCAGGTTCGATTTTTTAAATCAAACATCTCTTTGAGAAATCTGTCATTCTCAATCGCATCAACGATCATGTAAATCAATTCCTTTCCTATCTTAAAATCAGCTTTAAGCAAAGTTATGAGATTTTCGCAATCGTAAGGATAAACCCAGACACTGTCCTGAAGCCGGTAAAACCCAATAGTCCGGAGAGTTTTCCGGACTTTTTCGCGTAAGACTTTTTTCTCCTCTTTTATGTCAAATATCAAAACTCTCCATTTTTTATCCCATTTCTTGGGTCGTTTAAGCTTAAACTCGCTTAACTCCAGCTGTCGAAGCTTCTTTTCTCCTTTTGGAGTTAAGCGAAGAAACTTGCCTTCGTAGCGAAGAAGGCCTTTTTCCAAAAGCATGTTTCTTGATCTGCCAATCATTTCTTTATGCCTTTTCCCCGGCTTCCATCCAAACATTTTTAAAACCTGAACGGCATTAGGCGCCAAAAGAGCAACGCTTAAAAGACCCGCCGCCGCGACAGTCATAAGAACCAGTTTCTGGATTTTTTTTCTTTTTGTCCTTTTTCTTGATTCTTCTTCCATTTTTCCCATACACTAATTGTAAGCTATAGCAACAAATTAGTGTATGTGGATAATTGGAGTTTTTATCATCTTTATACATGATTTTACTTTTATTATCTGATTTTCATTATCTTCTGCCCGCGCTTCCAAGCATGGCCTGAAAACGCAAAAAGAACGGGTGCTTTGTAAAAAACAGGCAAGCCCGCGGGCTTGCCTGTTTTTTACTTTTCACTTTTCAATTTTTGGCTATTTTTGGCTGTTAAACTTCCCCATCGCCTCCCCCCTTCCTTCCGCGACAATCATGGCGATAGCTTCGGAAGTTTTTTTGGATATTTTTTTCAAACCTTCAAGCTCTCCCTTTTTAAATTTTCCAAGAATAAAATCGCCAACCGCTTCTTCTCCTTGCGGTTTTTTGACGGCGCCTTTGGCATTTGCGGGAGAAATGCCGACGCGAACGCGGACAAACCCTTCCGTTTTGAGAGCCTTCATCACGGATTCAACGCCCTTATGCCCTCCCGAGCTCTTATTGAAAGAGATTTTAAATTTGCCGAAGGGAATATCCAGTTCATCATGAACGACAACAAGATTGGAAACCTCTTTTTTCTTGTCTTTAACTTTGAATTTCAAATCCTTGATCTTCCCGACTGCTTCTCCGGATTTATTCATGAAAGTTTCCGGCATAAGGAGAACTACCCTCTCTTTGCCGATTTTCCCTTCAGACGCGAGAGACTTTAATTTGGGATTTTCTTCCCACTCCGGAAATTTTTGATCTTTCCGGAAAGATTCAAGAATAATCCTTCCAGTATTGTGGCGTGTTTCCGAATATTCTTCTCCGGGGTTTCCGAGGCCAATGATGATATGGGGCATAAAATTAAAAGGTAAGTTGTAATTGTGTCTTAGGATAACAAAAATAAGATCTGTTGTCATTTTTTGCACTGGGTTAGTATACACTTGACACTAGATTGAAGCTTGAAAACAATGAA
>CAYGHQ010000084.1:0-3219 GCA_964349845.1 uncultured Candidatus Saccharibacteria bacterium | reverse complement strand
GGACAGAGGGGTGGGAGAAAATAAAAACATTTTCCTCTTTAAATTCAGTATACCAAAAAGCCGGCAAAATTGTCCCCTAGAGGGGACAATTTTGCCGGCTCTAACTTGCTACCCGAGTGCTTTTTTCACATTTTCCATCTCCAAAATATTCTTTTTGATTTTAAATCCGTTTCCATGCGACAAAAGCCCCAGATAAGAAATGGCTACCGCCGGATTTTCCGTTTGCAAAATATTTCTCATCATCCTCCTTTTCGTCGCTGTCCTCAAAACCCGATGTTTTGGGAAATGCATCCATCCTAAAAAATCCATTCCCGAAGCATAGGTCTTAATAAATATTTTATCGGGATGGATATTTAGCTTGAGATTTTCTTGAAGAAACTCATCAATTTTCCACACCTTCTCTTCCAATTCTCCCTTATCGGAAGAGATGAGAACGAAGTCATCGGCATATCTTGCGTAAGATTTTACTTTAAGCCGATGCTTAACAAACTGGTCAAACTCGTTCATATAGACATTAGAGAATAGTTGAGAAGTGAGATTGCCCAAAGGAAGACCCTTACCCGCTTCTGTTCCGTTGAAACTTTCAATCACTTTTTCAGCAAGTCCAAGAATATCTTTATCGGGAATGTTTTTTTCCAGAATTTGAAAGAGAATTTTGTGGTCAATATTGGCAAAAAACTTTCTGATATCGCATTTTAGAATCCAAATAGTCTTGGTATTGTTTTTACTCTCTTTCCGACAGAGTTCCTTAAATCTGTTCATGGCCTTATGTGTTCCCTTCCAAAGCCGGCAGGAAAAAGAATCAGAAATGAATTTTTTATCAAAGAACGGATACAGGTGCCGATAAATAGCCCTGTGTAAAATTCTGTCCCTGACTGTGGCTTTGTGAATATCTCTCGGTTTTGTGTCAGATATTTTGAAATAATGATAAGCTCCATGCTTGTATGAAAAGTTAGCTAAGTTTTGGTGGAGATCCAAAATATTATCCATCAAATGCATTTCAAAATCCTGCACATCTTTTTTACCGCCCTTCTCTCTTTTGAACTCCTTCCACGCTTCCAAGAGATTTCCGAGTGATATAATATCGGCGTAGGTTTTATCAAATCGTTTAATCATAAATTTATGAATATGAACACAAATCAAAATTCAACAATTAAGACCCCCCCCCCAGCGCAAATTTACATGGCGTTAAGCTTATTCCGGTTATTTTAAGACTCAAGAGCGCTTACGGAATTTGGCAAAACTACCTCGGTATTTTTCCCAAAGCTAACCGCTTTACCCTCGGTTCAAAAATTGACAGTATTTTTCTTGAATCCATAGAACACTGCTTTCTTGCCAGCTATATGCCTTACGGAATAGAAAAACAAAACCTCCTCCAGAAAGGAATCGGGCAAATTGATTTACTGAAACTTCTCTTGGAACTTTGCTGGGAAATTCAAGCACTGGATACCAAAAAATTTACACATATTTCTTTAGAACTTGTGGAAATCGGGAAAATGCTCGGGGGATGGAAAAGACAACTTTTAAGCAAAACTCCCGTCCAACAAACGGGACGGGAGAAACAGTGAGAGTAGCGAACGGCCAGGAACCGGCAATTGTCATTCCAATCGTTGTCAAAGTAGTAGAGGTTGAGCTTCCGCTTGGAGTCATACTTGTCGAGATACGGAACGTTCCGATTGCCGTCAATCACAGCCGAAGAAATTCGCCGAACGCCCTCTGTATCACAGTCCATTGAGTTCTCTTTGGACAGAAACGTTTTCACGATCTTAAGCATCGCCTAGCGTCCGGCGCCAACTATCTCTGTTTTTGAGACAATCCTTGAAACACTCTCCGAGAAACCATAGTCGCCCGGACTCTCGTTTCAAGGTTGCGGACAAATTACCCAAAACCGTGATCTTGGATTTTCCATTTGCCAGAGTAATTTTAGCAAAAGAAAAGACCCTTGGAAAATTTTCCAAGGGTCTAAGTGACAAAGATTCAAAGGGACAAAAATCCCAAGAATCAAGATACAGAGGACTTGCGAACGGCCAGGAACCGGCAAGAGGCATTCCAATCGTGGTCAAAGAAGTAGAGGCAGAGCCTCCGCTTGGAAGCACACTCGCCGAGAGACGGAACGCTCCGATCGCCGCCAAGCACAGCCGAAGAACCTAAGGCAATGATCGGGTGGTCCCGTTGCAGTTCCGGTTTCTCCTTGCCAAATGAGAGAAGTTCGGGGAGTTCAGCCGGTTTGTAGCCCAGCTTATCCATTTCCGCAATTACTTCTTCTGAAGAATCCATCGTCCGGCCAAAGTGGATTTCAAAGACCTCAATTTGTTTCTTCCCTTCTCCTCTAACAGGGAAGTTTTGACTGTTAATGTTCTTGTTGGAGGAGTCGTATCTGCCGGCAAGAACCATTTCTTCGGTGGATTGACTGTAGTCAATTGTAACGGTATGGGAAGTGATGGTTGGCTTGGGAACGAGGCGTTCCAGGCCGAGAATTTCGCGGATGTCATCACGATGAGAAGTATCTAGTTTTCCTTTTTTGGCAGCTTCTAAAACATCAGTAATATAACCAGAACCCAACACATCCTGACCTTGCTCAACCGACAACTCTTTATCAGAGAACAGACTTAGAATTTGGACTGCTTGGGGTAGGGTTGCTGTATTTTTCATTGCAATTCCTTTCAGAATTTTGGCTTCCTTTCGGAGCCGATTTGTTTGTGATTCCACGCCAACTCTTGGTTAGCCGCGGATTTATGATTTTTTTGTTGCAAAAAAATCATAAATCCGCGGCTAACTTCTAGTGTCTGGCTTGTTTTACCCTCTTTTTCAACGTTCTAACCTTTATATATCTTAGCATATTTATGGCATTTTTGTCAAGCAAGTTTGCTATTTTCTCCGGTTAACTCCTAAAAACGGCCTATTCAGGCCGTTTTTAGGAGTTGATTTTTAACCGCTTATTTTTTAATCTGAATTTTTAAATAAAAATCGGCACAATTTTCCCCAAAAAACGATAGTCAATGAATATCCCACAGCAAGCTGTCCCCTCACTCGCTCCTCTATCAGCGGGGTATCAATGAGCTTCGCTCTAGGAAATCTTGAAAACCAAGATTTTCAAACCTTCCTTAACAGAAACTCCCGAGCAAGCTAACGAAGTATTCTATGAATAAATAACAACAAACTAACAATTAATCATAAAAAAATAACATACAGTGATAATAAGCTATAGCTTATTATCAC
>CAYGHQ010000083.1:0-3371 GCA_964349845.1 uncultured Candidatus Saccharibacteria bacterium | reverse complement strand
TTTGTTGCGGGAGCTCAAACTCCCGCGACGAGATTGGAAAGTCTTCCGATTGGAAGCTATGAGGCCATTTCTAATCAAGTGGCAAAAATGACGGTAAGAATCCATGTCGGATTCAGGGATACAACCAATACTCCTCCCGGTATCCAACCAATGGCGACTGGGACGGATAAACCCTACAATGTTTCCACTGATGGAGACTTGCCCACGCTTCTTCGGAACTTTGCCAGAGAAAACGCGGAAAACTATGTGAATTCTGATTTTCTTTTTCCGGACAAATACCGGATATTTGAAAGGAAATTCATGATGTTTTTCACGGCCAATTCTGATGATGGGGCAGGAGGAGTTCTCTTTGAGAACTCTCCCGAATTCTCTTTCGTTTTGGAAGACGGCAAGCTCAAACTCCCCAAGGAAGCATGGGATGTTCCCATAAGAATGGATAGGTACTATGAGCCTATCTCCGTTTCCGGGGTAAGGTGGGTGGAGATAATCTTCATAAACTCAAATGGAGTGGAAGGTCCTGACCGTATGGAAGGAGTTGGTTTTGAGCACATCTCCCGCAACGGTAGCTACAACTGTCCGGAGCTGGAGAAACTTTGGGGGAACGGAGTGATCTACCTACCGTCCATTCTTGTGGATGGGAAGATGAGGAACTCCAAATACTTTATCAGAGGTTTCGTCACCCTCTACTATGACGACGAGAAAACCGACTATGATCGGTTTGATCTTCTCACTGGCTCTCTCTTGGAAAGAGTGATGAAAAATCCTCCCCAATTCTCTTCTCCCAAAATCACCATCTCTCCCTTGGGGGAAGGTGTGGTGGAAATCGGGGTGGAAGGGCTTGGAGATAATTCTGCCATAATTGAATACCAACAAGAGGACGGGGAATGGAAGCCTCTTTCCTCCCCTCTTCGGGGAGCCTCTGCTGGAAAAGTTTCTCTCCGAGACACAGCAAACGCGGGAATGCGTTTCTACCGGGCTCGAGTTGTCAGCGTGACTCCGAGTGGCAATTAAATAAAATCTAATTTTTTCAAGGAAAGCCCCTTCGCGCAAGCGAAGGGGCTTTTTCCTATCCTCTTTTTTCTCATAAAATCAACAGAACCGATGTCAAAAAATTGACATGGGAATTATACGCTCTATAATAAAATTATTGGAATTTTAAGCCATTTCTTAATGATTTCAATAGTTCTTTTGTAACCAGTCTAGAAAAGAAAGACTAAAATACATGAAAAATCCAAACTTGGTAGAAGAAGACGTGTATACTCCGGTGATGTTAACTCGAGCAGAGCTTATATCTGATATTGATGTAACAGCAACCTCTCAACACGATAGAGATACAGCAACAGTAAGCACGCACATGACAGTAGTTACGACTCCCGGCATGAAACCGGAAATGCACGATCAGGAATCAGACCGAGAATCAGACACCTGAAAGGATACTCCGGTCAAAAAACAAAAACCTCTCAACGATCGTTGAGAGGTTTATTTTATGTTTCTTCAAGCATGATTGAAACTGTATAGGGTACGGGCAAACGCGCGATATCGTAAAGCCAACCCCATTGACCCGAAGGATTAACTTCAAGGAAAACAAAGTCTCCGTTTGGTGTTAGGATAAGATCAATAGCGCCATATTTTAGATCTGACATTTTCATAAAAGCAAACAATTTTTCTTCAATTTCTATTGGTAAAGAAACCTGAAGATGTTCAACTTTGTCAAAATCATAATGGCGCCAATCTATTTTAGTCTTTTCACTTGCTTGTGAATCTATTCTGCAAGCTAAAATTTTAGACCCTATTACCATTACTCTGTATTCATATAGTTTCTCAATATACTCTTGGGAAAAGATGGGACATTGTCTAATTGACTTCCTTCTTGTAATCAGCTCGTTACTTGAAAAAATCTGGGAATAAATAAAATAATTTTTTGTGCTGCTTAGACAAGTATAGCCGAGAGTTTTTAGAAGAAGAATATTTTTAGCTAGGGCAAATTTTATCACTTCTTCCTCGTTGTTACCGACAATTGTTGTCGGTATTTTAAGGCCGCATCTTTGAGCAACCATCAACTGGTAAAGTTTTTTGTTTTCAAGAAACTTAATCGTTTCTTTGCGGTTTATCCATGAGCAAGGCACAATAGAAAATATTGAATCAAGAGCTGATATTGATTCATTTCGGGCAAAACGTGCCTCAAGTTCGCTTGCTGATTTCTTTGGTATCGGGCTATCGGCCCGTAAATACCACGCGGTGTTGATTTCCTCGATTCGAATTGTTTCTTTTGTCTTTTTAGACAAACTGTAATCCAAAACATCTAGCTCTCCTGTGATTCTTTCTCCGTCAAGAACCACGTTTACGCGGAGCTCTGTCGGATAGCACGATGGGTCAAAGACGAACATCTTAACCTTTCCTGTTTCTTCGCATGCTTTTACAAAGGGCATGTAGTAATACTCTTCAGTTCGGCTGGATATCAATAAGACTTGTTTCATTCATTACTCCTTTCATTGAATTATCTGATTTCATGTTAGCATGAATATATCCTTGATTAAGTATTATTGTTATATTATAAATAATTTCATGAAAAAGATTTATAAAACAAATTCCAATAAAGTTCTCGCTCGTTTGGCGGAGGAAGACCAGAGAGACAGACAAGATTATAGCGGACGAGAGTGGGAGGTTGCAAAAAAAGATGCCGAACGAAGAAAGAAGGTTGCCCTGTTTTTGAAAAGAAAATTGGTTAATACCGGAGAAGATTTTTTTAACGCAGCCCTGATCTATCAACACGGAGATAAAATAGAAGATTTTCGGCTGGCTCAAAAATTGGCGAAAAAATCAATAGAGGAGGGTAACGAAAATGGCAAGTGGCTTTATGCCGCAACCACAGACCGATTGCTTATAAACAAAGGAATGGTTCAAAAATTCGGCACACAATATTACATGTCTATAGAACAAGACGAAAAGCCCGGCAGAATTCAAAGAGTCATGCGCCTTTCCCCCTATGACAAAAAAACAACTGATGAAATACGAGCGCAATATAATGTCCCCCCGCTTAAAAAACTGCTTTCTATGGAAAAAGCGGCTAAAAATCAATCAATAAAAAAATCTGGAGATAAAAAATAAAGTGACTATATAAGCAATGTTAACTTCTTTTACGGAGTAAAATTTTTCAAGGAAAGCCCTTCGCGCAAGCGAAGGGGCTTTTTCCTTTTTCCATCTTAACCCTCTGCAAGAAAGTAAAAAATATGGTATATTAAATCTTGATTTTATGACCAACTTCCAAAAAATTCTCCAGACGGCAATCGCCCTCGGGACAATCCTCCTTATCGGCCTTTTGATATATGGGAATCCTTTTTCTCCTTCCTTGCCTCCGGAACCCGAAGCTC
>CAYGHQ010000082.1:0-3393 GCA_964349845.1 uncultured Candidatus Saccharibacteria bacterium | reverse complement strand
TTTCGGGGACTTCCGTATTTAAGTTATCACATCTGCGTGAATCTGTATTCAAGCATGTATACATATCAAGCCACCGAGAAGTTTGAAAAAGAGGGAGTAATTCCTGTCATAGAATTTCACGACAAAGGAGGGTATGAATCCTTTTCCAATCCCGAAGTTTCCGACTCCCAAACTTTATATTCATTTGGTTTTGGAAGAATGTTTTTTACGATTGACCAGGAAACAAATAAAATTTATCTCATGGGTGAACCTCTTTCTGAATCGGGTTACCATATCGATGTTATTGGCACAATAAAGTAAGATATTGAAAAGGCCTTCCGGCATGCCGGAAGGCCTTTGTACAAGAAAGAACAAAAACTTTTTAATGAAACTGAATAAGGTTGGAGTCATTTGGGTTAATAAAATCCCCCGGGTAAGGAGGAAATATTGTATCGTCCCAATTTTTTCCATAATCAGCGTATTGATTCGGCAACATCCCCAAACCAGATAAGTATTTTTTGTATTCACCGATCATTATTCCAAAATGAAAGTGGCTATCATGATCATGAGGAGTCAAGTCGGCTACGGTAGAGAGGTAACATCCTTTGGGAACAAAACTGCCTTCTTTTATGTAAGGATTGGGGGTTATGTGGAGGTAAACTGCAGTAAACTTGCTCCCATCGGGGCGGACATGCTCAATTACTATTCTCCATGCCCAACCTTTTTTAATATCCCGATTTTCTTTAACTACCCCCGCTTCTACAGCATATACCTTTGTCCCCGGACTAGCCCTGTAGTCTACTCCCACATGGAATTTATGAACTAGATTTCCATTTTCCACATCATACTCTCTTTCTTCCCCAAAAGGAGCAGTTACCACTTTGTCCTTAAGAGGTGTTTGGAGTGGCCAACTTAGAACAATTGGCCAAAGAGGCGTTTTAGTTTTGAAGATAATCAAGTTGGAAGGGAGAGACCACACTCCTCTTACATCCTGACTTTTTACGCTTAAATAGTAAACCGTTTTAGGTTTAAGATTGTTTAAGGTAAAGAGTTGAGAATCTCCTGTTTTCTCCGGAGAAGGAGAAGGGATTTTTTGGCATAAACTCCAATTTGTGGAGTTTATCGGACTTTCACTTAAGCGGATATCGTATTCCGTTAACATGTAGATGGGATAAGAAGAAGATGCGGGAACAGTCCAAGACAAGACTGCGTTCGTGAGAGTTGTTGAAACTGCTTTAAGATCAAGAATCTTTTCCGGAGCGTCTTTTATCCGAAATCCCACGGGAGCGGCAAGAGCAAAAAGCAGAAAGTATTCCACTGTTTTTATTTAAAACCTTTCTTTTGAAATTTTTGAGTATTTTGTTGTTAAAGGACTCCCATATAATATCACATTATTTCAAAAACGCAATCATTTTTCTTTTTCCCCTTTCTCCCATTTTTCCTTTTTCACATTTGCGACCCACATTGACACAAAAATTACGAGGTATACATTTAATATGGAGCTACCGATATTGTTTTGGCTAGTTCCTTGTACAAAAAATTACGAAAGGAGGTATTTATGGGATGGTTTACAGATTTTGTTTCTGAAATTACCGGAGATTCTAGTTCAAAGGTTTCTCATTCTCATCACGATGCTCGTGATCACTCGGGTGCAAGAGAAAGTAAAGATAAAGAGCATTTTGATAAGGCGCCGAGCTGGGCGGAAGACAAAACAGATTCCGGAACATCTTTTTTCCCTGAAGGAAAAGGACCAAAGGATTAACTAAAAACGCTTAAGCAAGGTGGGTTCATAACAACATCGCCTTGCTTTTTTTGTGATAATATAAAATCATGAAAAAAAATAAAATTTTTAATATAGCAAAATGGGTAAAGCCGGAAAAAAATATTGTTTTGGAACTTGACGATGAAGTTGAATATATTATTAACGATAACGCTATTCTAGAAATTAAGAGCGGTAAAGACATAATCACTCTTATTAGAGTAATTGACAGGTCTCCCCAGCCAATAAATTCAAAGAGAATTAAAAATACTCTTAAAAAAGAAGGTGTTATTGATTACATAGATAAAGTTTAAAGTTGTTTTGTGGCAAGAAAAATGCCTCTCGCCTTTATTGGTGAGGGGCTTTTTCTTTTCTTTTTCCTCCTTTTTTCCCTTTTTCCCCTTTCTCCCATTTTTCCTTTTTCACGTTTGCGACCGTCATTGACGCAAAAATTACGAGGTATACATTTAATATGGAGCTACCGATATTGTTTTGGCTAGTTCCTTCGTAAAAATAACCCACCCGCGAACCCACGAAAGGAGGTGAGAAAAATGGGATTATTTTCCCGCTTATTTGATAGTTCAAGCGATGGCGAAACTGTACGCGTCAGACAAGACAGAGAAAATATGGCGCGCCAAAGAGGTGATAAATTTGAACACACCTCGGAGGGAGGCCATGCTCATCGGTCTTATGACATAGACACATCGTCAGGAGAATACAAGGAATACGGAGGAGGAGAAAAATCCTCCGACAGATCCTACAACAAGTAAAAACAAAGAGAGTGAACCTATTCACTCTCTGTTTTTTTAACTTCAAAAATAATCTTTTCAATAACACCCCATAATTCTTCTTGGCTCCTATTATATATCCTGGATCCATCGGGCAGTTCCAAATCACAAGCAATATCAATTACTTCTCCCAATTGGGGATGATTTATCAAATCATCAAACTGAATAGCTCCACAGATTTTATATGCCCCCTCTCTGATAGAAATATCCTTGCTCTTTCTCAACTGTAGAATTTCTTCGCAGTATGTTAAAAATGATCTGACTCTTTCCTTTCCCGGTTTAGACTTGTCTAAAAGTTGCCATTTCTTAAGAAGATTATCTATATTCATATACGCAATTGTACTACAAAAGAGAGGTTTTTAAGCTAAGTGTCTGTCAAGAAAATCTGTAGATAATCTGTGCATAGGATAATATCGCAAAAAAAGAGCAAGGGAAGCAGTCAAAAACCCCTGTAATTACAGGGGTTTTTGACTGTTTTTCAACCATTGACGAAGTGACAGTTTTGCTTTCCTCTGTTGACTTTTTAACCCCCTTGTGCGTATAATGGATACAGATGGAACCTTGAAAAATTGTTTAGAAAATCAATGAGGCCTTGCCGAATATGATTTTCTTAACCCCGTGGTAAAATTCCTATTTTACTTTACGGGGTTTAGAAAGAATTCCCAAGATAATCTCGGAATCATGGCTCCCTTCTTGTGTGAGAAGGAAAGTTTGGATTCCCCAACAAAACAAGATAATTTCGCCAAAAAGCGAAATTAAGAAAGGAAATAATGAAAAAGATTCTGACTCTCGTCAGTCTTCTATTCGTTACGTTTGTTGCGGGAGCTCAAACTCCCGCGACGAGATTGGAAAGTCTTCCGATTGGAA
>CAYGHQ010000081.1:0-3436 GCA_964349845.1 uncultured Candidatus Saccharibacteria bacterium | reverse complement strand
CTTTTGTTGTACCTTTATCCAATTCTTTGTGATTTGGAGCAGTTAGTATTTCTTTTCCGCCAGATGTTTCGCGAGAAAGTTTAATATGGCTTCCTTTTTGCCCCGCAACAACAAAACCAAAACTCTCCAGAATTTTAACAACATCTTTTCCGGAAAGTTTTTTGAGATTACTCATTTAGCAGAAGAGGCGATAAGTTCGTAATTCAAAAGAAGAGACGGACTTGAAGCAATTCCCAAGTCCTCTAACTTTTCTCCTTCGCAATGCAGTTCCACCGCCTCTTTGATGTTTTCAGCAAGTTCATCCAATGTCTTCCCTTGTGTCACAATCGGCAAATTCACCCCCTCGGCAGTGTAAAATTTCTTCCCTTTAGTAACTTGAAATTGAATAATTCTTTTCATATTGGAATATTACCACCAAATAAGGCAAAAAGCTATTTCTGTAGAGGCTTAGCCTCCACAAACCTTTATTTTAGGCCGTATTTTGACCCATTCCCAAAGAAAATTAAAGAAAACGCAATTTTCGCTTGACAAAAAACATCCAATAGTATATACTATTATGTAGATAGTTCGTAGAAAAACAACAAAAGTGACTTTAAAAAGGTAAATCTAAACAACACACGACAAGACTGGAGGAATTCAAAATGACTGACAAAAAACAAACACTGAGTGAAGAGGAGGGACGCGTGCTTAAGATAGCGATCCAGGCTTACTCAAGAGGTTGCTGGAGGGCCGATAGAGGCTTGCTCGATAATTTATCTTGGGAAAGCATTGGAAAAGTTAAACGAGAACTTCTCTTGAGAGGAATTCAAACTGACAGCTACATGGAATTCCTATGCTTTCCCAAAAATAGGGTCGGTGCTCTCCATGGGTAAAAGAAGCATGCACAATCTTCCATGTGTATAAATAGAGCGCGGTTCAATCCCAAGCTCCATACCGCAGAGAAATCTGCGGTTTTATTTTGGATGAATTTCCCCAAATTTTCCCCTATGGCGTCTAATAGTGCGATCGCAATATTAGACGCCATTAATCCAGTTTGAAAATTGCTTCTTCTCACCGTCCCCGTTCGCAAATTAGGCTTTAAGTAGTTATAATTTATTGCAAAGAATACTTTTCTATCTCTAGGGCGCAGAAATGGTTTTCCGCAAATTAGCGTATGCAACACATTTCAATAAAAAAATTTTTTCTAATCTTTGTGGCAATTCTTGTTGCATTATCTGGAACAGCAGTCTTTTTCTTTTATTACGGCATTCCGATACACGATATTAATCTTTGGAGATTGCAAAAGGCGTTTGCCATGGCGAATATACGCCACCCGGAACAATCAGCCTTAATTAAGGAGAAAACATACCTTGGCGGACCTAATGAACACGGAAGTCGGGAGTGTGTTTATGCTGTTGGCGAAATGGCCACTACACCGCTTTCAAAAAAAGAAATTACAGAGACATTCAAAAATATCAATGTGGTATTCAGCGATGAAAAACTTCCGGTTAATGTATTGTTTTCCGGCCAAAGAATTCCGTATGAGATGCCTTTTGTCGCATGGAAAGAAGAGTTGACGAACGCAACAGCCAGGGGTAATACGCCCTACATAGTTTACATCACCACCAAGCGTTCTTTTCTTGGAGATCCGCGTTGTGATGATTAGAAAGGAAAGATGTAGAAACCATGTCAACAAACCAAAGAGAGACATGGTTTCAAGGAAAAATCCTCCGGCTTACAAAGTCAAGCCGCCTCCTTTAAAAAAGGAGGAACTAACACCTCCCCTTTGCCTCGCCAACTCGGCATTTCCCCTCGACTGAGGGACAAAGGAGAAACCATGCTTCCGCAAGGAAGTCTTACCAACTTAAGCGAAATAGAGAGGAGAATTATTGCAAAAAATCTACATTGCGGAAACCTAATTTTAGTCAACGACCCGAGTTCCGCGAAGCGGGACGAGGGTCTTGACGAAAATTAGGTTGAGCATAGCAAAAAACTCCGCAAATTTTCCCTAAAGAAAATTTGCGGAGTTTTTATGCGTGTTGATTTTTTGCAATAATTCTCCTCTCTATTGAGCGCTCTCTTTTTTCTTGCCGACCTGCCTTCTTGAAACAATAAATATATTTGAATACTTCTTCGGATGGCGGGATTTCTGGCCTTTCCCTGTCGGCTTGCCCCAGCGGGATTTCGCGCGCCGGAGTCCTCTTCCTTGCCTTCCTTCTCCGGATCCATACGGGTGATCCACCACGTTCTGGGCGGTGCCTCTGACAGTCGGGCGAATTCCAAGCCAGCGCGACCGTCCGGCCTTTCCGATATTCACAAGCCAATTTTCTTCATTGGAGACTTCGCCGATTGAAGCGTAACAGGTTTCCAAAACCGTTCGGACTTCCGTTGAAGGAAGCTTGATCTGGGTGTAACCGGCGTCGTTGGCCACGATCTTGGCGTAATTTCCAGCCGAACGAACAAGTTTCGCTCCCCCTTTCGGCTTAAGTTCAATGTTATAGACAAAAGTGCCTACTGGAATTTTTTTGAGAGGCATTCTATTGCCCGGCTTAACTTCGGCATTCTCTGAAACAACAAATGTGTCCCCAACCTTCATGGATTTCGGCAAAACAACATATCTTTTCTCTCCATCTTTGTAAGAAACCAAGGCAATAAAAGCTGTCCTGTTCGGGTCGTATTCAATAGTTTTTATGGTAGCCGGAATGTCAAACTTGTCGTAAACAAAATCAATGTGGCGAAAACGCCTCTTGTTTCCTCCTCCTTTGTGGCGGACAGTCAAGCGTCCCTGGCTATTTCTCCCCACATCTCTTTTAAAACCGCTGGTCAGAGATTTTTCCGGTTTTGAGACAGTCAAAATATCCCCGTAAGAAACGGTAGTCATAGCTCTTCTTGGATTACTTGTGGGTCTATATGATTTCATGAATGATTTTGTTAGCGAGTCTGCGAGTTTTACAAAATCTTCACCCTGTTAAATAAAATTCCCGAAGGAATTTTCGCCCCTGCTGGGGCGATTTAACAGGGTTAAGAAAATTATAATCGCTTCGCTCCTTAATTTTCTAAACTTCAATCTTCTCTCCTTTCTTCAAATAAACATACGCTTTCTTCCCTCCCTTCTTCACCCCTCTTTTCCCTCGGACAAACACTTTTTTGGAAGGAATTTTGACGACCGAAACTTTTTCCGGAGTTACCTTGTAAAATTCTTTGACCGCGTCTTTAATATCTTTTTTGCTAGACCACGGAGCAACTTCAAAAATATAGACTCCGCGGTTCTCCGAAAGAACGCCGGCTTTTTCGGTAACCCTCGGCTTAATCAAAACATCGGAAAGACGGGATTCGGAAACGGAGGAAGTAGCGGAAATCACCGCCGGTTTATTTTCCACTTTCTTTTCTTTGATTTCTTTTTTCGGTTTTGAGCTAAATAAAGCCATAACTTTTTTAAATCCGAAATCCGAAGCAC
>CAYGHQ010000080.1:0-3487 GCA_964349845.1 uncultured Candidatus Saccharibacteria bacterium | reverse complement strand
AACATCGCCAGATGATAAACTTATTTGGGTATCATTTCAGGATGAGAGAATACTCATAGGGTCCCAGCTCTTCAACAGAACTGGACTGGAATCAAGAATGATCCAAATAGGCATAAAAGATATCTAGATTATCTTCAAGAGCATATTAACGATTTCAAATTTCATAATCCAGAACTGGAGGTGGTTTCTTGTGAATTTGAAATGGTTAAAGATGAAGGATGGGCTACCGGAATTCTAATCCATCATAAGCCCAAAACCATAATTACAGTGCCGAGCACTGGCTTATTAGAAAAGGAAAAGTGATTTATATCGTTAGTTCATCAAGGCCGGAAAATTGCGAGTACGCAATTTTCCGGCTTTTTTCTTTATCTATAGATTCGGATTTAATCAGGTTGACCGCAACCTTGAAAAAAGCTATCATATTAGCAATTAAAAAATAACTGAACAAACCCGACTGAAAAACAGGGTTTGTTTAATGTTCTTATGTCATCAGCCGAATATTTAACAAAAGAAAAATTTGAGGAGCTTACCAAAGAGCTGGAACAGCTTAAAACTGTCAAAAGAAAGGAAGTAGCTGAAAGCCTGGAATACGCCAAATCTCTCGGCGATCTTTCTGAAAACGCCGAATACCACGAAGCTCGCGAGAATCAAGCCTCTATTGAAGACCGCATTGCCAAGCTTGAGAACATACTTAAGACGACGGTAATTCTTTCCGGCGAAGCGACCGGCAAGGCGGACGTCGGCTCAACCGTGGTTATCCAGAAAACAAGCGACAAGAGCGAAGCCAAGTATAAAATTGTGGGATCGGAAGAAGCGAACATCAAGCAGGGAAAGCTTTCCATCAACTCGCCTCTGGGAAGCTCCATTCTCGGGAAGAAAAAGGGCGAAGCTGTTTCGGTCAAAACGCCGGGAGGGATGATGGAGTATAAGATTGTTAAAATAGAATAAATAAGCACGAAATCCGAAATCCGAAATCCGAAACAAACCCCGTCCGCCCTTGCGGATCCGCGCAGGCGGAAAAATGGGGAAAATCCAAAATTTTAAACAAGAAAAAATAAGAAATTCCCGTTTAGATATTTGAATTTAGAACTTGGCTTCATTTGTTTCGAATTTCGTGCTTCGGATTTAGAATTTTAGTTGTTATGGCTTCCCTTGAAGAAATACGCGAAATAAATCTAAAGAAACTGCAGGCTCTCAAAGATAAGGGCGTTGATCCTTATCCTATTTCCGTTTCCCGCGATATTTCTTTGAAAGACGTCGCGGATAATTTTGAGAAAATTGACGACAAGAAATCTCTTCATCTCGCGGGAAGGATTATGGCTCTCCGTCCCCAGGGCGGACTTGTCTTTTTCCATTTTGACGACGGAACGGGAAGGTTTCAGGGGCTCATCAAGGAAGACGAGATGGATAAAGAGGCTTTTTCCCTTTGGCAGAATACGGTCGGCATCGGAGATTTCGTGGAAGTCAAAGGCTCTCTTTTTATAACCAAGCGCGGAGAAAAAACAATTAAAGTTTCGGAATGGAAGATGCTCGCGAAGACGCTCCGCCCCCTGCCTGAAAAGTGGCATGGCCTTCAGGACGTGGAGGAAAGATTCAGAAAAAGATACTTGGATATCTTGATGTCGGGAGAAGTAAAAGAAAGGTTTGTTCTCCGGTCAAAGATTGTTTCTTCCATAAGAGCCTTTTTGAATAAGGCCGGTTTTTTGGAAGTTGAAACTCCCATCCTTCAGGTATTGGCTGGCGGAGCTACGGCTCTTCCTTTTAAAACGCGCCACAACGCGCTTGATTTGGATATGTATCTTAGGATCGCTCCGGAACTTTACTTAAAACGGCTGTTGGTCGGCGGTTTTCCCAAGGTTTATGAAATAGGCAGAAATTTCAGAAATGAAGGAATTGATGTTTCCCATAATCCGGAATTCACCATGCTTGAATTTTACGAAGCTTATTCCGACGCGGAGAAGGAAATGGCGTTTGTGGAGAAGCTCATAAAGTTTATCGCCAAGGAAGCTTTGGAAAAGGATAAATTTGAATTTGAAGGGAATGAGATTTCTCTTTCCAAGAAATTCGCCCGCGTTTCCTACTATGAGCTTCTTCAGAGGTACGCTCTGATCGAAAATCCGGAAAAAGTGTCTTTGGAAGAGCTAAAACTTAAAGCAGCCCAGCTTGGCGTGAAGGTGGAAGAGGGGGATGGGACACAAAAAATTTTGGACAATATTTACAAAAAAATGTGCCGGCCCAAGCTCATCCAGCCGGCATTTATTACCGATTACCCGGCTTCATATCTTCCGCTTGCCAAAAGGAAACCGGAAAATCCGGAATTGGTGGACGCCTTTCAGCTTGTCATGGGGGGGGTGGAGATTGCCAAAGCCTTTTCGGAACTTAATGACCCTATTGACCAGAGAGAGAGATTTAAAAAAGAAGAGGAGGCTAAAAGCGCGGGGGATAAGGAAGCCCAGCCAAATGACGAGGAATTTCTTGAAGCCCTTGAATACGGCATGCCTCCGGCGGGAGGAGTGGGAATCGGCATTGAAAGGCTTATGATTGTCATGAGCGGGGTAAAAAATATCCGGGAAGTGATGCTTTTCCCGACGCTAAGGCCAAAATTTGAGGAAAAGCCGAGAGAAAAGAAATCTGAAGAAGAAAAAGAAAAAGAAAAATAGAAAATGCGGTTTCGCGAAGCGAAACCGCATTTTAAGATTTTACACCGGCACTTGTTCCAAAGAGGAAATCCCGTCTTCCTCAAAGTGGCCGGTAATTTCAAATCCGGCCTTTACAGTGATAGAAAGAACAATCTGATACCACTCCAAATTATATCCCTTAATCTCTGTTCCTCCATCATCAATTTTTGCCTGAAACCGGCCGATTTTTTCCATCAGCATGTTTCTCCAGTATATTCTGGATAAAGGGTCGCCCGTAAATCTTACTTTTAAAACAAATACTGGCGCTTGCGCGGAATTCATAAGTTTTCCTTTCTTTTGTTTTTTCTAACTTAATCTTGACATATTACATTACTATTTGCAAGTTCTGGAAAATGAAATTATTTTTGCTATACTTGACGCATCCGCGTTGCGGGACACATTATGTTCAAAAATTTTTTGATGAAAAAACTTCTTAAATCGGAGCTCAAAGGGATCCCGGAAAAAGAGCAGGAAAAAATTCTTGGAATGATTGAAAAAAATCCTGATTTTTTCCGTAAAATCGCGGAAGAAGTTCAGGTCAAAATGAAAGAAGGAAAAGACCAGATGTCGGCCACAATGGAAGTTATGAAATCGCATGAAGAAGAATTTAAAAAAGTGATGGGATAAAATGGCAGGAAAAGCCCTAAAAAAGAGGCTCGCCTTTGGCGAGCCTCTTTTTGTAGTTTCTAGAACCAGTCGGAGTGGAAACCGCTAAAAATAAGGATAGAAATTAAGTAATATTTTTGCAGAAAAATCCATCCGATGGATTTTTCTGCCACTCGCCCCAGTACCAAATTTTACCGATATCC
>CAYGHQ010000079.1:0-3537 GCA_964349845.1 uncultured Candidatus Saccharibacteria bacterium | reverse complement strand
CGCCCGTACCGAAGCCGGTACGGCTCGGGCGGGTAATTTCTAATAAAACACCAATAACCCAATTAACCCAATTCCCAATTGGGAATTGGATTTTGGGATTTTATTAGGTCAATTAGAAATTAGGTTAATTAGGTCAATTTAGGCGAGTTCATGCTTTCTGCTCTAAAAAAACTACGTTTCAAATTATTTCTTTTTTTTCTAGTTGTTTTTGTCGCAACATATTTTCTACAGGATAACTACAAATTCGTAAAAGAAATTTCCAAAGAATCCTTGAAATGGCCGGTTCAAACGGATGTCTCGGAGGAAAATCCGATTAACTTCAATAAAAACGGCTTTGCCTATTCTGTTTATCCGGTCGCGGAATATGATATTTCCGGACTGGTCGTCCATAAGTTAGATTACAATAAATGGTATAGCTTGAGCCGGACGGATGAACTTTTTACCACTGATTTGTGTATTATATGGGGTGGGAATCTCGCTAGTGGAAACTATCGGTCGTTGGCGACAAGCGTTTCGCAGGATCAAAGATTTTGTTTTTTCAAATACAGTTATGATAAGCCGATGAATAACTCGGAAATTTCCAATAATCACCTTCTGGTGAATAATCCTAAAATAGAAAAAGCCCTGGCGGATATCAGGGCTGGCGATCAGGTGAGAATCAGAGGATTTTTAGCGGACGTGAATGCTGTGGCTTTAGGCGAAACTAAAAAATACGAGTGGAAAGAAGCGGGCTGGAAAACGAGCGTAAGCCGGGATGACGGCGGAGCCGGCGCTTGCGAAATTATTTATGTAAAAGAGTTGCAGATTTTAAAGAAAGGAAATTTTATTCTTCATTTGTTGCATGATGTAAGCAAATGGGCGATACTTCTTATTATTGTGTGGGTTTTTGGAGAGATGCTCTTGGAAGCGTTCGGAGGAAAACTCAAGACTAGATATTAGATGAAACCCAGTATCGGTCTAGAAGATTACAAATTTTAAGGATAAATTCTAAGCACGAAATTCGAAATCCGAAACAAAGCCAGAAAATTCAAATAATTAAATTCAAAACGAGTTTCCCGTTTAGATATTTGAATTTAGAATTTGGTCCTGTTTGTTTCGGATTTCGTGCTTCGGATTTCGAATTTCCATTATTATGCCAAATCTTTACACCAACCAATCATCCAACACCGCCAAAACATGGGCTTTAATGTTCATGTTTTTGGTCGTTATAATTGCTTTAGGATGGTTTATCAGTATTTACTACAACAATCCAAGCATTCTATATATCGCAGTCGGGTTGAGTATTTTTATGAATATCTGGAGCTATTGGTTTTCGGACAAAATCGTTCTTTCCATTTCCGGCGCAAAACCAGCCACCCATGAAGAAAATCGGGAACTTTTTCATATCGTGGAAAATCTTTCCATTACGGCTGGACTTCCGATGCCGAAAATTTACATTATGAACGATCCGGCTCTGAACGCTTTTGCCACCGGACGAAATAAAGAACATGCCGTTATTGCTGTAACGACTGGACTTCTAGAAACACTGGATAAAAGCGAACTTGAAGGGGTTATCGCTCACGAGCTTTCGCATATTGGCAATCGGGACATTTTGCTTTCCACCATGGTTGCCGTTCTCGTCGGGCTTGTGGCCATCCTCTCCGATTTTTTCATCCGCTCGCAATATCTTTTCGGAAGACGCGATGATAGGGGAGGGGGGCAGATTGGCGCCATTTTGATGATTGTCGGGATCGTTTTCATAATCCTTTCTCCCATTATTGCCACTTTGATCCAGCTTGCCATATCCAGAAAAAGAGAATTTTTGGCCGATTCGTCAGGCGCTCTCTTAACTCGCTATCCGGAAGGGCTGGCTTCCGCTTTGCGGAAAATCGGAAGCTATTCCCGCCCTATGGCGCGGGCTTCAAACGCCACTGCTCATCTTTACATTTCCAATCCCTTCGGCGCGAAAGCTCTCTCTGGAGTCGCCAAATTGTTTATGACTCATCCGCCAATACAAGACAGGATTGAGGCCTTACTTGGGAGAAGGGATTAAATATAAAATTGTCAATGAGTCTCGCCCCGTACTGAACCGAGTCCGCGAGGTTCTAGTACTGGGGTGACCCATCCGCCGATAGAGGAACGAATCCGAGCCTTAATGGGAAATAAAAGGGAAATGTAATATTGCAATCCGTCTCGCCCCGTACCAAGAAATTCTGTTTTTTGGTACTAGGGTGACCCACCCGCCAATGGAGGAGAGAATACAGGCGTTGATTGGAAATAAAGAAAACCTAGGGAAATTGATAGAAATTCAGTAGAAATTCAGGCCGGAAAATAAAACGAAGTTAATTTACACGATCGTGTAAATTAACTTCGTTTTATTTTCCGGCCCGCAACCCTGGATTTTTGGAATTTTGTTTTTTGTGCTAGGATTTCAATCAGCAGTTCTAACAAATCAAAAGAAAGGAAACAAATGAACCTTTTCAGAAAGCGTCTGGAGCATGCGTTCCCCGAAAGGGGGGTAGAGATTGATTCCTTGTGCGTGGTAATTTCTATTTTCTCCATCGGAGAGAATGATAGAAATGTTTTATGCGATTGGCTTGTTGCTAATTGCGATGAAGCAGAAAAGTTTCTGGATACTGTTCATTGGACACCTTACAATGAAGCGGGCAAATTTGTTGAAAATAAAATTGCCTTTATTCAGGGAAAGGAGACAGAAGAAAAAACTTGCTTATTTTTCGGGGCTTTTGAAAGAGTGAGCAGGTGGTTGCTATCTTTCTTGGTTAAAAGACCCGAAGAAGAATTAAGGATGAGGTAAGGGGAAGATTTTACATAACCCTGAATTCGCCAAAGGCGAATTCAGGGTTATTATTTTAGAATACAAAATCCTTGTACTGTCAAACATCCTTTAAAAATAAGGGTTTTTTGGCTGAAATTGCTCTAAAATTATCCAAAACCATGCTACTTAATTGACAATAAAACAAGCATATGCTAAACTAGTAAAGTGATAAGGTGCTTGGCTTGAGTATAAATAGTTGCGGTTGCCAAGACGACCTTAAGTTCACCAAAATAAAAAATAAATTCAGAAAATCCCTTCGGGGAGAAAGGACAAAAAATGGCGACCAAATATCCGCCGTGGCGCGTTCGCTTCGCGAACGCGGAAAAAAATTAGTTCACCACCGGCGCCCCGGCGAGTTGCAGTGCGCAATTCGTCTGACACCAAAAAAGATCCTATGAAAGGAGGTGAGAAAAATGGATCTACTGGACATCGATATGTTCTGGGAACGGGAAAGGGTTTCTTTTCCGCGAATTCAGAATTCGCGAATGGAAACCATCCCCGTTACGGCAGTTATGGTCAGTTTTTGGGAGCATGGGTGATTACGTCTGAGGTTGGCTGATGAAGATAGGAACGAGCGCCGCGCCGGCGTTAATCAGCACACCAATTACAAAAAACACCCGACTGTCGCGCTGTTAATTTCCCAAACAGCACAGTTGGAAGGCGGACACACGAAATTGTGTCCGCCTATTTTTTTATCAAAATTTTTATTGTTCAAGCTACTG
>CAYGHQ010000078.1:0-3549 GCA_964349845.1 uncultured Candidatus Saccharibacteria bacterium | reverse complement strand
ATTTTGCGCGATAACCGGTTTCTATTTGGGTATCATTTTGTATGAGAGAAGACTCTATGGATTTGAAAAATAATGCGAGAAGTATTCTCACCTATTCTGACTACTTTTTCAACTACAGGCCGATCGCTACGAATCTGACCACACCCACCACAAAACCCCATCAAGAAAAACAAGCCGAATAACCACGTAAAAGTTCTACTCATCCAACACCTCCATTTTTAATTTTTTGATAACTGTCCAAAAGCCAAGCCAATCAAGCTTGTTTTAACCTTTGGATTCTACTTTCTATCTTAACACACTTGACTACGATTTGTCAATCTTTTCCCCTTTCTGAACTAAGCGAGCCTTTCAATTTCGGGAAGCCTTGCGCAGTCCATTAGAACTTCCAAGCGAGAATGCCGCCCGAAGGCATTGTTTGAGCGAAGCGAGTTATGCCGAGAGGGCGAGCATTCAAGCTTTGGAAGTTCTTGATGGACGAGCAGAGCAATCCGCCAGCAAGCGGATATGCGTGCTTTCCCGAAATTGAAAGGCTCGCGATCATCTATTTAAAATACTCCGGTATCTCACTCGCCATCCACTCCAAAAATTGCCTCATAACGTAAAGTCCCCCGATAGTATTTTCCCGAGGCCCCCTTTCCATAATGACGGCGAAAGCATACCTTGGATTTTCATACGGAAAAAACCCTATCACCCACGAGTTCACCATTTTTTTTGCCGAGCCAAGCTCGGCGGTTCCGGTTTTAGCAGCCACTTTCACCTCTCTAATATCCAACCCCTTGGCTGTTCCTTCCAAAACTCCCCGCCTCATCCCCTCTCTTATAATCTGGAAATAGCCCTCCGGAATGGGAATTTCTTCCGCCTCGCTATTCTCGCGGAGAAGCGCCAGAATGGAGGGCTCTTGAAGCTTCCCTCCGTTAGCGATCGCTCCCGCCCCTTTCGCCATCTGAAGAGGCGTTACCTGAAATCCGTACTGTCCGATGGATGTGTTATATGTGTCTCCGATTCTCCACTCCTCGCCGTCAAACTTTTCTTTTTTCCATTCCGGATCGGGAATTGTCCCCTCTTTTGACACAAAAGGATCTTCTCCGGCCGGAAATCCGAACCCGAACATTTCCATATATTTTTTTATCCCCTTTATCCCCAATCCTTTTTGATTTTCAAATCCTCCTCCCACTTCGTAAAAATAAACGTTTGAAGAAACAGCCAAAGCCTTTCTCATATCCACTTCTCCGTGAGCTTTCCAGTCCGTAAAAACGGATTTTTTCTCCGGATCGTACGGGTTGGGGATGGAAATTGATCCGGTGGAAAGAATGGTCTTTTCCGGACTGATGATTTTTTCATTCAAAACCCCGAGAGCGACAAAAGGCTTGACAATGGAGCCCGGCGTGTAAAGCCCGTCTATCGCCCTGTTCAAAAACGGCATTTTCTTGCTCTCCACAAAGCCTTTTATCGCGCCGGCATCTTTCCCTTCGGTAAGAATATTGGAATCATATTCCGGATAGCTCGCTGACACCAAAAGCTCTCCGGTATACGCGTCCATGAGAAGCCCGGCCCCTCCTTCAAACCCCGCGTTTTCGGCCGTCTTCTTTATGATTTCAAACATTTTTTCCTGAAGGAGAACATCAATGGAGAGGCGGATGCTCTGTCCGTTTTCCGGAGGATAAGTTTCGCTTTCGGACTGAATCTTTCCCAAGGCGTCCGTTTCAATTATCTTCTGCCCGTTCCTGCCCCTCAAAACGCCGTTGAATTTTTTCTCCAGGCCATCCACCCCCTCAAAGTCCTCTTTGTAGTAAAAACCGGAGCTGTCAGTGGAAGGATATTTGACATACCCTAAAAGATTGGAAATTCCCGAAACCGGATAATATTTTCTTTCGCTTATATCGGGATTGGCTTTTCCGGGTTCGTTCCATGCCAGAAGAACATTATTGCGGTCGTAAATAACTCCCCTTTCGGCAAAAAGCGGACTGTGCCGAAGGCGGTTTCTTTCCGCTTTGGCTGAATACTCATCCCCCTTTTCCACTTCCAATGCCCAGATTTTTCCCAAAAAAGATAAAGCGATCAGAACAAAAATAATTCCGGATGCAATGGCCGTTTTTTTGGAAATGGGCTTTTCTATTCTGCCTTCAAACTGATATCTGTCAAAATTGGGAAGATTTTCAGAGTCAAGAAAAATCTCGTCCGGATCAATTTCCACGACGCGATATTTCTTTTTGCGGATAAATATTTTTTTAAAAAAAGAAAACATACAATATAATGCTGATCCGCTAATCTTATGCGAATACCTTTATTGAGTATTGAGCTTATTCTTCTTATCACAAATTAGAATTAGCATCATGTAAATATTCGTTTTATTAGCGGATTCGTCCTTGTAATAATCTCATACGAGCAGGAGTCGGCAAGCGCGCCGATTTCGTCAGCGGTGATTTCTTCTTCTCCGCTTTTGCCGAGAATGACAGCTTCCTCGCCTTCCTTAATACCCTTAACATCCGTAAGGTCAACGACAATCATATCCATGGAAACCCTGCCCAAAATTTTTGCTCTTTTTCCCTTTGCCAAAAAGTGCCCGATGCCGGAAAGAATCCGCGGAAAGCCGTGCCAATACCCCACGGGACAAATCCCGACAACAGAATCCCGCCATAATTCTTCAGTTAGGTCGTATCCTATCTTTTCTCCCTTCGGGAGCTTCTTAATTTCGGAAATAATCGTTTTCCACGACATCGCCGGAGAAAGTTTTATTTTGTTTTCCGCGTAAGATTTTGTTTCCTTGGACGGCCAATGCCCGTAAAGCCCGATGCCTATGCGGACCATATCAAAATGGGCTTCCGGGAAAAGAATTGCGCCGGAAGTGGCCAAAGCGTGAGCGATTGGATGAAATCCCTCTTTTTCCAAAAGCGAAACCCATTCCTTAAAATCTTCAATTTGGTGGCAGGTATAGGCGGGAAAAGCCGGATTTTTGGCGGAAGCAAAGTGGGTAAAAATTCCTTCCAAAATAATTTTATTTTTTAGAATTGCCAGCGATTTTAAAACTTCTTTTCCCTCTTCCGGAAGAAATCCCTGCCGATGCATCCCCGTATCAACCTTCAGATGAATTTTTGGTTTTTTTTCTCCAAATTCTTTTCCGGCCAGACTTTTTAACTGATTCATGCTAGAGATGGCAAAACTCACATCCGCCAAAACCGCTTTCTGGAGCATCTCCGGCAAAGTGTACCCCAAAACCAAAATGGGGATTTTTATCCCTTCCCGCCTGAGAGCTAAAGCCTCCACTGCCGAATCAACACCCAAAAAATCCGCGCCGAGTTTCTCCGCCTCGCGCGAAAAATCAGCCAGACTGTGGCCGTAAGCGTTTGATTTTACCACCGCCATAAGCTTGGTTTGAGGGGAAATGAGCCCACGAAAAACGCGATAGTTTTTCTCTATCGCTTTCCGGTCAATCTCTATCCAAGTGCGCAAACCTTCTCTTTTTTTATGTTGCATAAAAAATAAATCCGAAATCCGAATATCGAAATTCGAAACAAACGAGGCCAAATTCTAAATTCAAATGTTCTAAAC
>CAYGHQ010000077.1:0-3556 GCA_964349845.1 uncultured Candidatus Saccharibacteria bacterium | reverse complement strand
ATATAATCCTTCCCTTCTTCTAGCTCACCGAGTCGCCAAAGCCTTAGGGCAAAAAAATGTTGAGGATGTTTTTATTATTAATTAAAAGAAAATTTATGGCTAAAGAAAAAGAACCCAAAAGAGAAAAAGAAGAAACCAAAGAGGAATTTAAGGTTTCGGGGGAAGATGTTATAAAGAAAATTAAAGAACTTATCAGCGAAGGAACAGCCCGGAGAATCATTATCAAAACAGAAAAAGATGAGACTGTACTTGAAGTTCCTCTGGCAATAGGAGCGGTGGGAGCGATTCTCGCTCCAGCTTTAGCGGCCGTGGGAGCAGTGGCCGCCCTTCTCACGAAATGCACGATTGTGGTGGTGAGAAGGTAGCGGAAAAGAAAAAGGGCGGTTTGTCCCTCCCCATGGGGAGGGACAAACCGCCCTTTTTCTTTTCCGCAAAAAGTGATATATTTTTGGAAGAAAATCTTAACCGGAGGCAAACATGAAATACTGTTGTAGTTTTACCAATCACTTGATAGAGATATTGCTAATCACGGCTTTGGCTACAATATGGCTCATTGACGCAGTCGGAAGAAGATTTAAAAAATTTAAAATCTTCCCTCCGCTCTGATTTAAGCTCTCGCCCCCCGCCAAAAAGGCGAGGGGCGGTTTTTCTTGCAAGAAAAAACTAATTGTGCTATAAATACAAGGTTGAGCTAATGGATATTCGCAAATAATTTGAATCTACGAGCAAGAATAAATCATCAAATACGAGCGCCGGAACTTCGCATTATAGGCGAAGACGGGGCTAATCTTGGCATCATGCCTTTCAAAGAGGCGCTGGATAAAGCTTTGGCTTCCGGCCTTGACCTTATTGAAATTTCCCCCGACGCCAATCCCCCCGTAGCCAAAATAATGGATTTTGGAAAATACCAATACGCCGAAAATAAAAAACTGAAGCAGGCTAAAGCCAAGCAGAAAACAGTAGAGGTTAAAAACATCCAGATAAAAATAGGAACCGGCGACCACGACCTTGAGTTAAAGGCTAAAAAATCTTCGGAGTGGCTTGCCGAAGGGCACAGGATAAGAATTGATCTCTTCCTTATCGGACGATCAAAGTATATGAACCAAAAGTTTCTTGAGGAAAGATTGGGAAGAATTTTAAAGCTTATCACGGTAGAATACAAAATTTCCGATTCCCCGAAGAGAAGCCCGAAGGGATTAAGCATGGTTATAGAGAGAGCATAACCATGCAATTGCCTAATTCACCTAATTTCTAATTTCTTCCGCCCTTGCGGATCCGCGCAGGCGGAAATAAAATTCCAAACAAAAAGAAATGGGAAAATAGCAGAGAATAATTTTTTATAATTTAAGAATTTGGTTATTTTATTAGGTGAATTTAAAATATAAATTAACTGCCAAAAACTTATGAAAACCAACAAGGCATACATGAAAAGGCTCAAGGTTACAAAAAATGGAAAGATTCTTTCCAGAAAAGCCGGACAAAACCACTACAACGCCAAAGAAGGCAGGAGCAAACAGCTTAACAAAAAGCGGTCGGTTAATTTTATCATGTCTAACAAGACAAAGAGCAGGTTCATAACAAGATAAGCACGAAATCCGAAATCCGAAATCCGAAACAAATCCCAAAAATAAAAAAATTCAAAATCCCGAAAACCAAGAATAATTCCCGTTTAGATATTTGAATTTAGAATTTGGCTTCGTTTGTTTCGAATTTCGCGCTTCGGATTTTGAATTTTACTATATGAGTCGTGTCAAAAAAGCAGTTAATGCATTAAAATACCGCCGAAATATCCTTAAGAAGGTTAAAGGCTATCGTTTCGGCCGATCCACGAAAGAGAGGATGGCGCAAGACGCCGTCTTTCATGCCGGAGCCCATGCCTTTGCCCACCGGAGAGACAAGAAAAACGATTTCCGGAAACTTTGGAACGTCCAGATAAACGCCGAGCTCCGCAAATCAAATCTTTCCTACAGCAAATTCATCGGCGCCTTAAAGAAAAAGAATATTGCCGTTGATAGAAAAATTTTGGCTCAATTGGCCGAAAAAAATCCGGAGACATTCGGAAGAATCGTAGGAACAGCCACTAGGGTTTAGCCACTAGGAAAAAACCGAATTTGCCCCGCAATGCGGGGCAAATTCGGTTTTTGTTTTTGTATTTTCCCTAGTCCCTATTGGCTAATCCCTAGTGGCTATCTCAAACCTCTCCCCCGCCTCCGGCGCTGCCGCCTCAACACCCAAGTAATCTTTAATCCTCTGCACGAGAAAAAGAGACGCTCGTGGCTCCCCCATGACCACGAAAACTTTTTTGGGAGGAGGATCGGCCTTATCAATAAACTCCAAAAGATGCTCGGAGTCCTTGTGTGAGGAGTACCCCTCTATCGTTTCCGCCTTGGCCCGGACTTCCACTTTTTGCCCTTCAATTTGAACAATTTTTGCTCCTTCGGCAATTTCCCTCCCAAGCGAGCCCGGCGCCTGATATCCCAAAAAGAGAATCGTGTTTTGCGGATTCCTAAGATAATGTTTTTCGTGCCTTACAATTCTTCCCCCCGCCGACATTCCCGACCCTGCCATGATTATTTTCGGCCCGGGCATACCTTCAATTCTTTCCGATTCTTCTCTAGTTTCCGTAAAGTGAAGACCGGGGAAAGAAAAAAGGTTATCTCCTCCGGCGATAGTTTTTTTGGCTTCATCGTTGAAATTCCCCTGCATATTTTTGTAGATAGAAGTAATTTTGATGGCTAAAGGAGAATCCAAAAATACTGGAATTCGCGGCACAAGCCCCTTCTCTACGAAATAATTAAGCTCATGCAAAATTACCTGAGTTTTCTCCAGAGAAAAAGTGGGAATGAGAAGGGTTCCTTTTTTCTTGATTGTTTCTTTTACAACATCAAGAAACTTTCCCCTCCTCTCTTCTTCCCCCTCGTGATTCCTGTCTCCATAAACGCTTTCCATGACAATGTAATCAGCGCCCGCAATTTCTTCCGTGTCTTTAAGCAAAGGCGCCGGAGAATTTCCCAAGTCCCCGGTAAAGGCAATCTTTATTCCCTTGTTTTCTTTTCCGCGTAAGTCTGCGTCAAGTCTGCGAGGGTCTGCGGCGATGATGACTTCGTACATCGCAGAGCCAAGCACATGTCCGGCGTCTTTCACAAAAACCTTAACACTCTCATTAAGGGAAAATTCTTCGTGATAGTTTTTGGTTTCCCAAAAAGAAAGCGCGGAAAGAATATCGCCTTCTTCATAGATAGGAAGTACTCCGTCTTTCCTTGCCTCATCGTCCATAATTTTCAAGGTATCGTAAAACATCGGCTCCACGATCGCTCGTGTTTCCAGCGTGCTTATTATTTTTCCATGGAATCCGTTCTTAACTAGCTTCGGAATCCTTCCGATGTGATCTATGTGCGCGTGGGTAACCAGAAGAAAATTAATAGTTTTCGGATCATAGGGAAAAGGGTCGCGGTTTCTTTCGTCCGCGAATTTCATCCCCTGAAAAAGCCCGCAATCAACAAGAATTTTTAATCCGCCCGCCTCCAAAAGATAGTTGGCGCCCGTTACAGTCCCC
>CAYGHQ010000076.1:0-3576 GCA_964349845.1 uncultured Candidatus Saccharibacteria bacterium | reverse complement strand
GGTAAAAGATTAAATTCAGATTTTGCTTGTTTTTCTATCTTGATTTTTTTCCAATTATCCAAAAATCCTAATTTAGCAAAATGAAACGATCGTTTCATTTTGCTAAATTTTATTTTTTGCCACCGCAACCGCTTGTTTTTTGAAGCTTTTTTGTGTTATAAATCTTCATATGAAATGGAAACTGACCGAGTCCGATGTTAAAAAACACGTTGATTACGGCTCTTTTAAACGCGGACGAGATTATTATTTGGAGGGACGAGTCGGGAATGTGGAAGTTGAAGATGGAATGGTTTCCGGCAAAGTATGGGGATCGGGTCGGGAAGCTTACGACACGTATTTTACTTTAGATGAAAGAGGAATTGAAGATTCCGAATGCTCCTGTCCGCTGGGCGGATATTGCAAACACGTAGCGACGCTTGGTTTAGCGGCTATTGATAAAATTACGGAATTGTCAGGAAAAAATTTGAATTACCGAGAGGCTAAAATCGTTGAAGAGAAAAAACCTGAAAAATTCCCTTCTTTATGGAAAACAGTTTTCCATAATGCTTTTTCAAAAAATCCGGAAGAAAACGGAAACCTTTCGGATCTTTACGATAAAATTCCGTACAAAGCTGAAATTATTTTCCGGCTTTCGGAAGAAAAAGAGAATGAATGGGATTACCGAAGTCCGAAGACTTTAAAGCTTCAGGCTAGAATAAGGCTTTGGAATAAAAAAACCGGCAAACCATCCCTTACCGCGCTTCAGTGGAGAGATTTATATCCGTCCCAATCATATAAACTTGATACAATTTCAATTTCTTCCGGCGTAAAGAATTTTTTAACCCTCTTCTCCGAGGAACTTCAAGCGGAGGATAGATATTATTACACGGGCGGAAAGGGATCGTGGCAGAATCTGTCCGGATCGCGGGCGATTTTCCTTTGGAACCTTCTTAAGGAACACAAGAATTTCGGCATAAACATGGTTTTTGGCGAAAATCCGAGTTTCCCCGCGGAAGTTTCAAGCGAAGGAGTCAAGGCAGTTGTCCTCTTGAAAGATGTGGACGGAGGAATATCGGCAGAAAAGGCTATTTTTTGCGGAGAAAAAGATTTATCCAAGTCCGAAACCATCTTTTTTGGAGAAGATCCGATTTTCGCTTTTGTTTCCGAACTAGCGGAGAAGGGGGGAAGAGGCCAAGCTTCTTTTTATCCTGTTTCTGGAAAATATGATCCTAAAATTTTTTCTTCTTTGGCGAAACCCATCTTTATCCCTAAAAAAGAAATTTCCGCTTTTGCGGAAAAATTTCTTCCGGATCTCCTTAAAAGGATGGAAGTTAAAAATATCTCTTCCAAAATTTCTCTCCCCTCCGTTCAAAAACCAAAACTCCTCTTAAATCTTTCCGCTAAAGGCCAACATGGCATTAGCGCGAGCATTTTATGGAAGTATGGAGAAGTTGGCGTTCTTCCGGATAAAGAAGGAGATATCGTGAGAGATTCCGAAGAAAATATTGTGGCTATCCGAGACTCGGATAGCGAGAAGAATCTTTTGGAAAAGATTCAAAATGAAATTGATGCTTTGGGTTTGGGGAATGGAAATTTATTTTTAGGCTTGGGAAAGGGAGCAGATCTCCACAAAATGGAAGCCGTCGGATTTTTAAAAAATATTCTCCCGCGTTTGGAGGCAATTCAGGGCGTGGAAGCCGTAAAAGATCCGAACTTGCCTATCTTTAAAATAGTTTCGGAAATCCCCCAGGCCGAGTTCGCTGTTCTTGAAAGTCTTGGCGGAAATGAAGAGGAAGAAAATAAAAAGGCTGAAGAAAAAGAGGAGTTTTCTTCCGATCCGGATTGGTTTGATCTTCATATTAAAATAAAAGTGGCTGGTCGGGAAATTATCCTGGAGGAGGTTATCCTGGCTTTGGATCGGGGAGAGAAATTTTTGTTTTTGGAAGACGGAAACATGATTGATCTCAATCAGCCGTTTTTTGAGAGGCTCCGGTCTCTTATGAAGCAGGCGGCTCATATGCCGGAAGGAGGAAGCGGAAAGATTTCCGTAAGCAAGTTTCAGGCAGGGTGGTGGGAGGAGCTTAAAGAGCTGGGAATTGTCGGCAAGCAGGCTAAGGCTTGGGAAGATACGGTCAATAATCTTTTGGATATAAAAAATATTCCGTTTTTTAAAAAGGAACCGAAGGGCTTGGAAGCAACGCTACGCCCTTATCAGAAAGAAGGATTTTCATGGCTCGCTTTTCTGCGCGAACATAAGCTTGGGGGAGTTTTGGCAGACGATATGGGGCTTGGAAAAACTGTTCAAAGTATTTCTCTTATTTGCCACGCTTTAAATATCAGAAAAAAGGCAAAGAAAGGGAAAAAAATGTTTCCGTTTCTTATAATCGCTCCGACTTCGGTGGTTGAAAACTGGGATAGTGAAATGAAGAAATTCGCTCCGAATGTCTCTGTTATTGTCCTTCGGAGAGGAGACAGGACGGGAGCGTATGAAAAAATATCCAAAGCGGACGCGGTCATAACTTCATACGCTCTTCTTCATCGCGATGAGGAAAAACTTCAGGCGGTGGAATGGGACACGATTATCATTGATGAAGCGCAGATGGTGAAAAATCATCAGTCAAAAGCCTATTCCCTGATCAGGAAGCTCCGCTCTTCCTGTCGGCTGGCTCTTTCTGGAACGCCTCTTGAAAACAACACTATGGAGCTTTGGTCGCTTTTTTCTATCGTGGCTCCGGGACTTTTCCCTCCTCCGGAAAGATTTCGCGATGTTTTTCAGAAGCCTATAGAGAAGCAGTCCGATAAAGCCGCTTTGGAAGCGCTTCGCCGGAGAGTCCGGCCTTTTATGCTTCGGAGAAAAAAGGAATTGGTTGAAAAAGATTTGCCGGAGAAAACCGAACAGGTGATTTCCCTCCCCATGAACGACGATCAAAGAAAAATTTACGATTTGTATCTTCAGAGAGAAAGGCAGAGAGTGCTGGGTCTTCTCAAAAGCGGGGGGATGAAGGAGCACCGTTTTCTTATTCTGACGGCTCTTACCAGGATGCGTCAGCTTTGCCTTCATCCTGTTTTGGCCGACCCAAAACATTCAAAAGTTTCTTCCGCTAAAATTGAAGCCTTGTCGGAGCATGTGGAAAATATTTTAGTTGAAGATCATAAAATTATTATTTACAGCCAGTTCACTTCGTTTTTGGCTCTTATAAGAGAGGATTTTGACAAGAGAGGGGTTAAATACTGCTATCTTGACGGGGGCACTAAAGATAGAAAAGGCGAGATAGATAAATTTCAGAATAACGATGGGATTAAAATTTTTCTTTTAAGCCTTAAGGCCGGAGGAGTGGGACTTAATCTTACAAAGGCTGATTACTGCATTATTCTTGATCCATGGTGGAATCCGGCCGTGGAGAATCAGGCTATCGCCCGCGCTCACCGGATCGGCCAGAAACGAAAGGTGGTGGTTTATAAATTTATCGCCAAGGATAGCATTGAAGAGAAAGTTTTGAAGCTTCAGGAAAAAAAGAAAAAACTTTTTGAGAACATCATGGAAGAGGGAGATGTTTTCGGCTCTCTCATCACCGAAGAAGATATCAAGAATATTTT
>CAYGHQ010000075.1:0-3890 GCA_964349845.1 uncultured Candidatus Saccharibacteria bacterium | reverse complement strand
AAAGGTCTTGCGAAGCTCCTTAAGGTCGCTTCTCACCCTTTAATAAAGGGAGAATCAAATCCTCCTTTCTTAAAGGAGGTGGCCGGTAATCCGGACGGAGGATTTTTTGAATTTAGAATTTGGCTTCATTTGTTTCGAATTTCGCGCTTTGGATTTAGAATTTAAATTATTATGTTTATCGTCAAAAACAGAAAAATATTTTATTCTCTCTCCGCGGTTTTGGTTATTGCATCCGCAATCGCGCTTTTCGTCTGGGGCTTGAATCTCGGTATTGATTTCAAAGGGGGATCTCTTTTGGAGGTTGGCTATCCTGATGGCCGTCCTGATTCTTCTTTTGTCAAAACTGAACTCAACAAGCTTTCTCTCGGTGATTATTCAATAAGGCCTGCCGGGGAAAACAGCTTTATTATACGAATGAGGGAAGTCAGCGAAAGTGAAAAGAGCCAGGTTTTAAGCGCGGTTTCTTTGGGAGGGAAAAACAAGATTGAGGAAAAGAGATTTGATTCCATAGGACCTCTCCTCGGGGCGGAAGCCGGAAAGAAAGCTCTTGTCTCAATATCTCTTGTCATAATCTGCATTATTCTTTTTATTGCTTTCGCTTTCCGCAAAGTTTCCGAGCCGGTTTCTTCATGGAAATACGGGTTCATGGCTGTTCTGGCTCTGGTTCACGATATTGCTATTCCAATAGGGGTTTTTGCCGTTCTGGGCCATTTTTTGGGTTATGAGATTGATACTCTTTTTGTTACAGCTCTTTTGGTTATTCTTGGCTTTTCCGTTCATGATACGATTGTTGTTTTTGACCGTGTTAGGGAAAATCTGAAACTTAACCGCGAACTCAAGCTTAAAAAAGATTTTGAAACCGTAGTGGGAGAGAGCGTCAACCAGACTTTTGTCCGTTCGGTCAATACTTCTCTTACCACCCTTCTCGCTCTTTTTGTATTGTATTTTATCGGGGCGGAAGCCACCAAACATTTCTCTTTGGTTCTTATAATCGGCATTACCGCCGGAACATACTCTTCAATCTTTTTGGCTTCAACCCTGCTCGTAACTCTGGAAAAATTTCAAAGAAGGAAACTTGCCGATAAAATTCCATAATTTTTAGCGGTTTCATTGAGGCTGGTTCAGGCTAGTCTTAAGTCATAATGAACTTTAACTTGTTTGTTCATAATGTTGCTTCCGTTGTTTCCGCGGCGACAGCCATCGGCCTTTCTCTCTTTACCTTTTGGAGCTATCGCCAAAACCGGAATGTGGCTGGCATAACTCTTTCTCTCACTCTGTTTTTCGTGGCTGTTTTCAATATTTCTCACGTCATCGGCGTGAACTTGAGCGACCCTCTCCTTTCCAGAAATGTTTTAATGTTCAATCTGAGCATTATCTGGGTAGTGGTTTTTAACACTCATTGCGTGCTGGCGGTTTTAGGGGAAGATAAGAAAAAGATCTGGATCCTTGCCTTGGTTTATTTTTTTGGCGCCGTTCTCACTTCTTTTTATCTTTTCTATCCCGAAACTTTTCTTGTTGATTCCGTTCCAAAAATGTATTTTCCGAATTATTACGAGCCCGGCCAATATCACTGGATTATGAGGCTGGTTTTCAACGGCGTTATTCCGGCATATTTTCTTTTGGAGATGATCCGGGTCTACAGAAAAACAGCAGATTGGATAGAACGCAACCGCCTTAAATATTTTCTGACCGCTCTTGTCGTAGGTTATGGTATAGGATCTATTCCTATTTTTTTGATCTATGATATTCCTTTTGATCCGGCATGGGGGATGCTCTTTGTCTTTTTTTACGGCTCGCTTTTTGTCTACGGAGTGGTCCGTTATGAACTTTTGGATATCAAGATGGTAGCCAAAAAAGCTTTTGTTTACGGCCTTCTCGTGGCTGTTACGAGCCTTTTTATCGCCTTGGTTAATTTCTCCGCCGACTGGATTCTGCGGGCGTATCCTTCGTTTCCGTATTGGATAGTGCCGTTCTTTTCTTCAGTTTTGGCGGTGGTGGCGGGATATGTTATCTGGCGAAAAATGCGCGAAGGCGATATTTTAAAATACGAGTTTATAACTATTGTTACTCATAAATTCAGGTCGCCCTTGACCAGAATCAAGTGGGCGGCCGACCGGATTCTTGAAAGTTCCGAGAAGATGGCTCCGGAAAACAAGTTCAATATTGATCAAATTCAAAATTCCGCGTCCAAGCTGGCGGAGTTGACCGGGCTTTTGGCCGGGCAAGGAGGAGAGAGCGCGTTAAATTATCAATACAGGTTTGAGAAAATAAACTTATCGGAATTGGCTCAAGAAACCCTTGCCTCTTTTGGCAATCAGGCAAAGGATAAAAGGCTTGCCTATTCTTTTACCATAGAACCTAATTTATGGGCCATGGGAGATGAGTCCCGCGTTAAATTCGTCATGCAGGCGATGATTGAAAATGCCGTTGTTTACAGCCGTGCTGGAGGAAAGTTTTCAGTGTCTCTATGCGGAGAAGATAAAAAAATAGTTTTTAAAGTTGAAGACGGAGGTATTGGAATCGCGCGCGAAGAAAAACCGTTCATGTTTTCAAAATTTTTCCGCGGGGAAAAAGCCCGGCTTATGGATACCGAAGGATTCGGCATTTCTCTTTCCGTGTGCAAGGCGGTTATTTCGCGCCATAGGGGAAAAATCTGGGCGGAGTCAAAAGGTAGGGGAGAAGGAAGCATTTTTGCTTTTTCCATTCCTTCTATTTGAATTTCGTAGCAGAATTTCGCTTTGTTGCTTTGTGGTGTGCCCGGAGTTATCATAAGCGTATGAAGAAAAAACTCCCTAAAAACAAAAAGACGGACAGTGTAAAATCTTTTTCCAAAATACAGGAGGAAATTCAGGAAAAATCCGATAAAAAAATTAGGGAATATATTGATAGTCAAAGAATTAAGTCAAATGAAAAAATAGAAAAATACATCAGTTCCTTAACTAGAACTGGTTTCAGTTAATACTAATAACATGCCTTTAAAATATAAATATGAAAAAAACTAAAAGTGAAAAAACCAAAAAAAAGGATATTACCCAAGAATTTCGCGATCTGCGAAATTTAATAGAAGAAAATAACCGAAATCTCAATGAACGCATAGAAGAAAGCAATCGTGGATTAGGTGCACTTATTGAAGAGAATAATCACAGGATTCAAGCGATAGGGGAACAATTTTCCGGTTTAAACAGCAAGATTGACGCGTTGGAATTGAAAATTGATTCTCATGCGGAAATGATCGGGAAGCTCATGATTGATGTGAATATAATCAAAGCCGATATGGAAATTATCAAAGGAAGTTTGCGGAGAAAAGTTGACTATGAGGAATTTGCCGAACTTGCCAAGCGGGTGTCGGCGATTGAATCAAAAATCAGGAATTGACAGGGAAATTTATAGCGATAAGATATAAATATGGAAATGTTTTTGAACACGAAAAACCTTCTAGGACTCCTACTAACCAGCCAAAAAGGGTGGAGGGTTTGCGCGTGGCCAAATTAACTTACAACTGACAACTTACAACTGATAACTAAATTTGGATACGGGCCAGCCTTTTACTCCGTGAAAGGCTGGTTTTTTGTTCTTTTAACAACCAAATATTACGAGGAGAGTTATGCGTTCACAAAACATAAAGTTGGCTGATGCGGAAAAGACCAATAATCCCGTGGTTATCCAAATATCGGGCGATCCAAAAATTCTGGCCATTCTTTTTGGCCGGAGAAATCACGGGCCGGAAAGCTTGCCCAAGGCGCGCAAAAAGGAGAATCAGGAATGGAGAGAAGAAATGGCAAAATATGGCGAAGAGTAATTCTTTTTGCCAATTCGGGAGTTAAGCGAAAAATCGCAGTATTCTCTCATCCTGAAATGATACCCAAATAAGTTTATCATCTGGCGATGTT
>CAYGHQ010000074.1:0-3969 GCA_964349845.1 uncultured Candidatus Saccharibacteria bacterium | reverse complement strand
CCCCTACCCGGATTTCCCTTTGACGCCCCGTCGGTAAAAATGATAATAGAATTACGAATCATGAATTAGGAATTATTAAGCGAACGAGAAATAACGTTTAAAGCAAATGGCATAAAATATGAAGTTAGGTGATTTTCCGAAATTTTGAATTTCCTCTCTGGCAAAGCATAATCGGAAATAATATCCTTTAAAATAAAAACTTCTCCTTCCCTTCCTTTTACTTCCGGCAAAGAGAGCAAGGTTTCAATTATTTTTAAAGCCCTTTCCACGGCTGATTTCGTTTCCTTTTCATCGCCTAATTTTTTCCACCTGAAAATCCTTTGAACTTCGCTCCCCAAATTCGCCATATAAAACTGCGCGTTCTTTTTCATATTTTAACCAACGATTATTTTATCAATAATTTCCTTGATTGTTTTTCTCAAATTTTCATCTTCAATTTCCATTCCCCTGTTCCCCTGCCCTGGCCTTATATTTATAAGAGAAAAATATTCCAGCCGTTCCTCTTTAAGTTTGTTGAAATAAATATTAAATCCCCAGATATTGTTTTGTTTTGATCCGTTTTCAATAAGTTTATTATTAGCATCCATATGCCATTCTCCCCCAAAAGCGACGATTTCCTTTTCAACATCTATAGCACCCTTGATCATATCAATATAAAATTCCTTGGCTATTTCCCTGAGTTCACTCTCGCTAATTTTGTCATTAACAATAACGATTTTCATAATCAGATTTTAACATATTTTTAAACAAAACCGGTTCTCCTATAAAAAAGCTGATCTGCCAGTACAGCTTAAAATAAAGACATTTTAGAGTCTTTATAAAATATCAATAATCCGAAGGCGGAGCGACGGAGAACGCCCGAAAAAAGATTTTTCAATATTGGCAATAAGATTTACCCGGGAGCCTACTTTGACGGAAACTTCAAAATCTTCAGGTTTGGTGAAAAAGCTTATGGCGGGAATTTTAAGTCCGTTTGATTTTTCAAATTGGAGTTCAAGGTGCGCTCCCTCCTTTCCAAAATTCCTGACTCCCGCGATTCGCGCGTTTTCAAAAAGAAAAACGGGTTTGGGATTTCCTATCCCAAACGGAGCCATTTTTTCCATAATGTCGTAATTTTTCCAATTGACATCATCCAGAGAGATTTTTTTATCAACTAAAATTTCTGGAGAAATTTTTACCCCAGCGGGAATTTTATCCAGAGCTTTTATAATTTCTTCTTCAAGGAGATGGACCTTTTCATAAACAACGCTGAAACCCCCGGAAAGAGCGTGTCCGCCGAATTCCAAAAAAACTCCATTGGAAGTTTCTTTCATGACTTCCACCAGGTTGACGCTTCCGTCCGATCGGCACGATCCCTTGTATTCCTCCCCATTTCCTCTTCCCCATAGAAATACCGGACAAAGATGCTCCTCCGCGATGGAGTTGGCGGCAAGACCCAAAAGAGAAGGTTTCCAGCCGGGATTCCCAAGCACAATGCATTTTTTCTTTTCGTTTCCGGAATACCTTTCGGAAATTTTCTTTTTCATTTCCTTGACCATCCCCGCCACCACCCCCTTTCTTTCATTATTTATCTTGTCCAAATGTTCGGCAAATTTTCCCCCCTCCGCTTCGTCTTTAGTTGAAAGAAGAGAAAAAGCGTCCATCGGACAGCCCATTCTTGAGGCGGCATTTATCCGGGGAGAGATAGTAAAGCCAATGTCTTCTTCCGAAAGATAATTTTGATTGATTCTAGCCTTGTCAAAAAGCTTCAAAAGTCCGGGACGAGGAGTTTTCCGTAAAACTTTAAGCCCATAATAGGCAAAAACGCGATTCTCTCCCAAAAGAGGAACCATGTCGGAGATCGTAGCGATCCCCACCATGTCCAGGAGCCATTTCTCCCATCCCGAGGGGATGGGAGAAATGGCTCCAAGTTCCAAGTTACAAGTTGAAAGTTTTAAAGTAAGAGCCTGAACGAGCTTGAAAGCCACTACAGCTCCGCAGATCATTTTCTCCGGATATCCGCAGTCTGTTTGTTTAGGATTTAAGATTGCAAAAGCGGAAGGCAGAAGCCCGCTTGGAAGATGGTGATCGGTAATAATAACGTCCATCCCCAGTCTCCCCGCTTCCTCCGCTTCTTCTAAATCAGCTATCCCGCAATCAACGGTAATAAGAACTTTTGCTCCTTTTTCCGCTACTTCTCTTACCCCTTCAATATTGAGTCCAAATCCTTCTTCGTGCCTGTCGGGAATGTAGTTTATAAAATTATGGAATCCTATTTTTTTGAAAAAATCGTGAAGCACCACCGCTCCGGGTATTCCATCAGCGTCATAGTCGCTCCAAATGACAATTTTTTCTTTGTTTTTTATCGCAAAAAGAATTCTCTCAACCGCTTTTTCCATATCTTTCATAAGATATGAATCGTGAGTATCCAAATCATAATCCGGATTTAAAAACTTTTCCGCCTCTTTTTTTGTTTTTATGCCACGGGAAAAAAGCAGGTCGGAGAGAAGTTCCGGATATTCTTTAAACTCATTGATTTCTTTCTTGCTGGCGCTCTCTCGGACAGAATAAGTTTTCATTGGATATGATTATATCAAATCTCAGGACTCACACATCTGATGTCATTCCCGCGACTTGTGGTGAGCTAGTTGAACCAAGGCGGGAATGACAGAAAAATCTTTGATTTTTAAAATATAATACTAAGATTGACATAATTTTTGCAAAGAGGTAGTATCAAATTTGAAAAAGCACATTCAAAAGAAAGGAAATCATATGAAGAATAGCTCTTTGGGAAATCTCTTAAATGAAGAGATTAAAAAAGCCGAATTACATAGGATAACAAAAGAAAAACTGGAAGAAGCGGAACGGAGAAAACTGATGGAGGCGCGAGAATGGATCGGAAAAGAAGGACAGAAACTTCTTAAGGTAGCCTTGCCTGTGGTAAAAGAAGCTCTCGGGGAAAAAACAGTGGTCAGTTTTATCGGTAAATATGCCCGTTGGTCTAATATTGAAATGGGCGAGAGGAAGTATGGATTATTTCTTACGATCAAGACAGAGCGCATAAACGGCAAAAAACTTTTTGTTATCATTACAGAGAAAAACATTTTAGCTCGGGGCGAGCTAAGGCCTGTTGGAAAAGCCAAAAGCATAGATATCTTGCTATCATGCGGAACAAAAGCGGTAAGATTGAAGGAAATACCTCCTCCGGATCCGGAAGGAAAGATAACCGCAGAAAATGCCATATTGGCAATTGCCAAGTCAGCGAATGAGTCCTTAGGACCATGTATTGAAATTACGGAAGAATCCACTCCGGAAATTAACGAGTTTTTGCGGAATCTTACAGCAGAAAAACTGGTAAAGGCTCTTGTTAAAGAAACCTTTCCTGTTGAATAAAAAGTGTTCGCCGTTTCGCAAAATTTTGCGAAACGGCGATTTTTTATTGCATTATTTTATCCTTATTTTACTTACCTCTTGACAAGATTTAGCAAAATGAAGCGATCGCTTCATTTTGCTAAATTGGTTTTTGGTGGATTTTAATAAATATATTCTGTAAAATGATTAAATGGAAAAAGATTGCATTTTTTGCAAAATCGTGAAAGGAGAAGTTCCCTCGCATAAAATTTACGAGGATGAAAATTTCCTGGCTTTTTTGGATATCCGCCCCCTTTCGCCCGGGCATACTTTAGTCATTCCTAAAAAACATTATCGCTGGGTCTGGGACGTGCCAAATGCCCCCGAATATTTTGGAGTCGCCCAAAAAGTCGCAAAGGCTTTAGGAAAAGCCTTTGATACTGATTTTATTTTGAGCAAAATTGTCGGAGACGAAGTTCCCCATGCCCACATTTGGGTGTATCCTAATAATAAAGTAAAAGGAGAAAAAGATGATTTGGAGGGGAATGCGAAAAAATTAAAAATTTTTTTAAATCCGAAACCCGAAGCACGAAAATCAAATTAAGCACGAAATCCGAAATTCGAAATCCGAAACAAAGC
>CAYGHQ010000073.1:0-4050 GCA_964349845.1 uncultured Candidatus Saccharibacteria bacterium | reverse complement strand
CCGCAATGCGGAGCCCATTTTTTTGTTATTTTTCCGCCTTATTGTATAATTCTATCAATTAATCATTTACTGTTTTTCAAATGCTCCAATCAAAGCTTTTCACCAAGACTCGCAAGGAAGCTCCCAAAGATGAGGTGGCTAAAAACGCCAATCTTCTCATCCGCGCCGGATACATCCACAAAGAGATGGCCGGTGTTTATTCTTATCTGCCCTTGGGGCTTCGGGTTTTAAATAAAATCTGCGATATTATCCGCGAGGAAATGAACGCTATCGGCGGACAGGAAATTTTGCTGACTGTTCTTCAGGATAAAAATATCTGGGAAAAAACCGGACGATGGAGCGATGAAGCGGTGGAAAATTGGTTTAAGACAAAACTCAAAAACGGCACTGAACTCGGCCTTGGTTTTACGCACGAAGAAGAGCTTACCAACCTTATGCGGGATTACATAAGATCTTTCCGAGATCTTCCGGCTTACGTTTATCAGATTCAAACAAAATTCCGAAATGAGTCCCGCGCCAAAAGTGGAATTATGCGTGGAAGGGAATTCTTGATGAAAGATTTGTACTCATTTTCCCGAAATGAAGAGGAGCACAATGAATTTTACGAGAAAGCTAAAATTGCCTATAAAAATATTTTCAATCGCTCGGGGATAGGGGATAAGACATTCATAACTTTTGCTTCTGGCGGAGTTTTTTCCAAGTACTCGCACGAATTTCAGACTGTCTGCGATGCGGGCGAGGACACTATTTATCTTTGCGAAAGATGCAAAATGGCCGTCAATGACGAAATCATAAAAGAACAGAAAGTTTGTCCTCTTTGCGAGAAAGCCGATTTTAAAAAAGAGAAAGCCATTGAGGTAGGAAATATTTTCAGTTTGGGAACGCGTTTCTCGGAAGCGCTCGGACTTACGTTTGTCGGAGAGGACAATAAGGATAAACCGGTGGTGATGGGATGTTATGGTATCGGCCCAGGCAGGCTCATGGGCACTATCATAGAGCTTCTTTCCGATGAAAAAGGAATAATCTGGCCGGAAGCCATCGCGCCTTTCCGGATTCATCTCGTGTCTTTGGCCGGAGAAAATAAAGAAGTAAAAGATTTTGCCGAAAAAATTTACAAAGATTTGGAAGGGAAGGGAATTGAAGTCCTTTTTGACGACAGGGAAATCCGCGCCGGAGAAAAATTCGCCGACTCCGATTTAATCGGAATTCCTACCCGCGCTGTCATTTCCGAAAAAACATTTAAAGAAGGGAAAATAGAAATTAAATACCGCAAATCCGGCGAAACAAAACTTGTCTCTCCAGAGGAACTTATAAAAATATCAAAATAATTGTTTCCCCCTCTCCCCCTGCCCGAGGGGTGAGAAGCGAAGACTTGGAGCTTCGCAAGACTCTTTCTGCTCGAGTCCCCGAGGGCGAAAGAGTGGACAGTCCCTGTAAGGGAGTGCCGAGGCTTTGCGAGGCGAGGGGGTGGGAGTGCAGTAGTAATTTTCTCCCACCACCCCGCTCGGAAGACCTCGCACCCCTCCTCAGGCAGGAGGGGAGGAGACCCTCTTTGTCGTGTATTTGACAAAATATCAAAATCGTGTCATTTAATATATCACACATTGACAAAAATAGCACAAATATGGTAAGATATAGATAGGTTAGAACATTGTAAAAACAAAAAAGCTTTAAACAGGTGGGCCAAACACAAGTACGGAGGAATTACCATGTATCAGTTTCATTTTATAATGGCTTCAATAGAAAATGCTGAATCCGAAGAAAGAGGAAAAACTTACGCAGAGTTTTGTCAGAGACAACAACAAGGAACTCTCAATTGTTCGATTGATCTTGGTGATGGTTTTTTCTGTGTCAGACTCTATCCAGAGTACATGGGGGCAGATACTATATCAGAATGGATAAAGAAAGCTGGTTTTAAACCAGTCGAAAGAAAAAATCTTCCATTTCTGGCTCGAAACAATAAATTTCGAGAGATTAATGACAGTCACCAAGTTACATCTGTTCTGGTAGAACAAAATAAGGTTTATGACATATTTCTTTCCTCAGATGGAAATTGTGTAACCAGTGGAGCAGTTAAAAATTGCTTTGGTGCTCATAACTTCCTGGTTCGTAAACTTTCTGTATGATTTTCCAGAAAAATTGCCATTTAAGGAACGGAGCAAGGTTCTATCCCAAGCCCCAACCACAGAGAAATCTGCGGTTTTATTTTGCCTGAATTTCCCCACAATTTTCATTTCCTAAATTTTCTCTTGGCGTGTAATATTGCGACCGCAATATTATACGCCAAGGGGTTGAATCTCCTGCCATCTTCTATCCCTCTTGCTTGAGGGGGACGCGAGTCTTCGAGCAGGGGGTGATGAAGATTAACAGCGCTTCCCTCAAGTCCCCCCTCGATTGAGGGGGGAAGGGAACTCCCCCTTGCTGTCTATTTGATAAAATAACAAAATCGTGTCATTTTACTATATCACGCATTGACAAAAATACTATAAATGTGATAAAATAAAAGGAGATAGGGTTCTTTAAAAACAAGAAAATTAGCTACATCCTTGAAAAATTCAACAAGTTGAATTTTTCAAGGATGTAGCTAATAAAGGCTACAGAAACAAAAGGATAAAAAATGACTGCAAGAACAGTTATGTCGGCAATCTTAATGATAGTCAAAAACTTTTTCCGTACGGAAAAGTATACTCCATCTTGGGTGGTTATGGTAAAGTCGGAAGGGAAGTACCCGAAAGAATTAAAGAAAGATCTTTTTGGTTTGGGATACGATATTACCGAAATCGGTGAAAGCCTTCTTGGGGATATCATTCCTACGATGGAAAAAATATACAAAGTTGCTATCATAAAAAAAGAAGACATTTCACCAAAACCATTGACTTTTCCCAAGGTTCGCAGGTTTGGCAAGCGCCGAGGATTGAAAATGCTTCCTATTGAAACAGCGCCCTTGTTGCGGAAAGCTGTTTCCGATAAAGACATGGAAGATCAAGGAGTTTGGCAGGTTGTATGTATGCATAAATCTGCTCCACTTTGTGGAGATGATTATTACAGGCAATCTTTGGATGACCGCTACAGAATGGCTTTCGGGCGTTATGCTTATGGAAGAAGCGCTAAGGAGTTTGGACCGTCTTCTGCCCACAATTCATGGTTTGGGGCAGTTAAAGTCTTTTCGGAGTGCGGAGATATGGGGACTTTCCCCACCACTCTAAGAGACGGCGGAGCATTTGCTTTCCTTATGGATAATTGAGTTTAGTCTCAATTAAGCCCGCGCAAAATTTTGCGCGGGTTTTTTCGTGGAAAAAATAAAGGGAAAAGATGGAAAAATCAAGTTGCGGTTTCCTCAAATTCCCCCCCCAAATTTTCTCTTGGCGTGTAATCTTGCGATCGCAATATTACACGCCAAGGAACTAAATCTCCCACCACCCCGCCGGAGTACCGGCCACATTCTCGTCCTCTAGAAAAGGAGGAATAAAGACGGAAGACAAATGGGCACCATCTGCTCGGGGACTTCGCAGATGGTGCCCATTGAAATTTCCCAAACACCACCCCCTCTCTCCGAAGACTCGCTTCTCCCCCTCTTTAGAGGGGGAGAGGAAGATCGTTTCCGATGAAACTTTCGCAAGAAAGTCTCCTATCCCCCCAACCAAGCGAGCCCCGTACAAGAAGTTAACATTTTCTATAGAATTAACAAAGAATATATAGCAACCCTCATATTTTTTAGTTACTGAATATAAAAAGATAACTTCTCTACGGGGCGAGCCTTTCAATTTTAGAAAACCTCGCGGAGCCAATTAGGAAATGAATGCGAGAAAACTAGCCCGGAGGCATTGTTTGACGAAAGCCACCCGAGGGCTTCCGAGGGTGGCTTGAGGAGTTTGCCGGGAGGTGAAGGGCGAATACTTGGAGCCCTGCAAGACCTTTTGAGGCAATTTCTGAATTGCCCAAAAGGTATACTGCTCCTGTAAGGAGGGTTTTTGAGCGTATCATTTCCTTGATTGGCGAGCCCCGTAGAGAAGTTGTCATTAAGTATTCTGTGATTGAAAGATATAAAAG
>CAYGHQ010000072.1:0-4234 GCA_964349845.1 uncultured Candidatus Saccharibacteria bacterium | reverse complement strand
GGCGCTTCGCGCCGACCATATTTTTGGCGGAAATTTGAATTCCGAATTTTGGCGGAGAGGGCGGGATTCGAACCCGCGAGACCGTTTCCGGCCTACTGGTTTTCGAAACCAGCTCATTCGACCACTCTGACACCTCTCCCTGCTTCCCTATTTAAAATTTGCAAAATACGCCTAAATCCTAGCATTTTTTTGCCATTTTTACAAAAAATGCTATTATACTCTAGTCCCTAAAAGCCTTTTTCTTCTTTTAGAAATTAGGTGAATTAGGTCAATTAGAAATTTCATTTGGCCCTATCGTCTAATGGTTAGGACAGTTGCTTTTCAAGCAATAAATCGGGGTTCGATTCCCCGTAGGGTCACAAAGCGTTAAGAAAAAGTGAACTGCTTCACTTTTTTAGCTTTGGGAAAGCGCAGCGATGTTTTTTCACCAGAAAAAACCGCGAGCTGGGGTCGCGAACACTTACATATTTTGGAATTTCTTAATTCCAAAATATTTAGTGATTCGTGATCACATAAGATGTTGTATGCGAAGCATTCCACTAACTGTCCCCGCAAAAAATTATCCGTAACCGAAAACGTACTCGTGGTTCCCCGTAAATTAGATACACTAAAAAAACAGGAGAGGAATTTCTCTCCTGTTTTGATTGGAGCTAGGTTGTTACAAAACCCAAGCCTTCTGCCGCCTCGTTCTGGCTGCTTTTTGCCGCCATCCAATTCCGGACAGCTCCGGTCGGCATAAAAACCGGAATGCCGGCCAGCTCAAACTGCCGGGCGATAAGCGGATCTTCAGTAACCACCTTGGATACTTTGATCGTGTTTTGGGTAGAGAAGTGGATAAGTTCCACGTTTTCCGTCTGAATATGATCAATCCGAAGGCACTCTGATAGATCAAGTCCGGACAAATCCAGATTATCAGTTTGTATATCAACTAAGCAGGCGCGCAAAAATTTGTTTCTCCGAAAAACAATCCATCTAGCGCGCACAGACAAAATGGATACTCCGCTCCCATCACTTTCTTCCACGTAAAGACCTCCTGCGGCATGAACTTCTGCCAAAGAAATGGGGCCGTAAAATTTCTTGATAGAGAGCATTCCCATAAAAGTGGCCTCAGTAATTGATATCCTGACCAAATTCGGATAATCTGTTTTATCTACTGTAATATCACCTCTTACTTCCAAGGGGCCCCTTACGTCCCCTTCTTTCGACGCTATCAGCTCTAAAAATTGCTTGTTATTAAGGATCTTTTTATTCATTTTTACTCCTTTCGATGAACTGTTTCGGTCATTACCTTAACACAAACCAACCATTGATGCAACAGCCGGAAAAATTGCCATACACAAACTCATTGCTATAGCAATGAGTTTGTGTATGGCAATTTTTCCGGCTGTCTTCTTTAATTTCCCCATATTTCCATTTATTTCGTTCTTACATATTTCTTCCCCCATATCCCCCAGTATTCTTCAATATCCCAATATTTTAAGTATCTTAGTGTCTTGATATCCCGTTATACAAAACATGGACTCCGTACAGATAATCATCCTGGCTGCGGGAAAAGGAAAACGCATGGAAAGCGAATTGCCGAAACCTCTCATTCCCCTATTGGGAAAAAGCATGGTGGGAAGAGTTGTTGAAGCGGCAAGATTTGAAAATATTTCCCGCAAGCCTATTTTAGTAATATCTCCCCAAGGAGATCCGATCAGAAAAGAGATCGGGGGTAAAGCCAATTACGTCATTCAGGAAGAACAGCTCGGCACCGGACACGCCGTATGGATAGCAAAAGAGGCTGTTCCTCCCAACACCGAAGCGGTAATGATCCTCTACGCCGACCACCCTCTTGTCCGGAGAGACTCCCTAAAAAAAGTCATTGAATCTCATTTAACGTCTCGTCCCGCAATTACCATGGCTACGGTAGAAGTATCGGACTGGAGAGAATGGCGGGAGGGATTTTACGATTTTGGCCGAATTATCCGGAATAAAGAGACAGGAAAACTTTTAAAAATAGTGGAAAGAAAAGACGCTTCTCCGGAAGAGCTTGAAATAAAAGAGCTTAATCCGTCGTATTTTTGTTTTGACGCCAAGTGGCTTTGGAAAAATCTTCCCAAAATAAAAAACGAAAACGCCCAAAAAGAGTATTATCTGACCGAGCTTATCAAAATCGCCTCCGAGGAAAAAGCGGAAATAAACACTATCCCCATAGACCCTATTGAAGCCCTTGGCGCCAACACCAAAAGCCAATTTTTTATGCTTGAAAATTTGTATAAGGCTCATTTCAATAGTAGTATTTGAAGATGGTTATATTAGGCATAGAGACTTCTTGCGACGACCCCAGTAGTAAAGCTCGCGGACTCGCTTACTACGGGGCGAGAAGTGATAATGTTAAAATTTTTCTTGTACACTAAGAGCCTATGATTATTTTAGGTATTGAAACATCTTGCGACGAAACCGCGGTGTCAATAATTGAAGGAGACTATCCGCGAGAATCCGCGCCGTCTTCCTCCGCGGAAATCCGCGTCTTGGGAAACGCGCTGTATTCGCAGATAAAAATCCACGAGAAATACGGGGGAGTATATCCCATGCTGGCAAAAAGAGAACATTCAAAAAATCTCGTCCCCTTGCTAAAAAACGCGATGGAAGAAGCAGGATTAAAAAATCCGAAATCCGAAGCACGAAATCCGAAACAAACGAAGCCAAATGGGGAAAATTCAAAATTCAAAACAAAAAAAGAAAAGGTGGAAAAAATTTTGGAGAGGGAACCGGAACTTTTGAAAGATTTTTTGGAATTTATGGAGACAAGCGAAAAACCGCCGATTGACGCCATTGCTGTTACAAATGGGCCGGGACTGGAACCGGCTCTTTGGGTGGGAGTCAATTTTGCCAAAGCCCTTTCGGAAGTTTGGGACGCGCCGATTGTGCCGGTCAATCATATGGAGGGACATATTTTCGCTTCGCTTTTGCAAAAGCGAAGCGAAGAAAATTCGAAATCCGAAGCACGAAATCCGAAACAAACGAAGCCAAATGGGGAAAATTCAAAATTCCAAACAGGGAATCAGGAATTTCTAATTTCTAATTTCCAGTTTCCAGTATTGGCCTTGCTGATTTCAGGAGGACATACGGAGCTTGTTTATTCGGAAGATTGGTTTAAATACAAGATAATCGGAAAAACCAGAGATGATGCCGTGGGAGAGGCCTTTGACAAGGCGGCAAGAATAATGGGACTTCCCTATCCGGGCGGACCCTCAATCTCTGCTAAGGCAGAGATTGCGCGGACTAACGCAGACCTAACGCAGAAAAACGCAGACAAGGAAGCCATGGGCTTCCTTCTGCGACAGTCCGCGTGGAGTCTGCGAGAGTCAGCGCTTCTTAGACTGCCCCGCCCCATGCTTCATTCTAAAGATTTTGACTTTTCTTTTTCCGGACTCAAAACCGCCCTGCTTTACGCTGTCAAAAAAATGCCCCCTCTTTCCGAAGACGACAAAAAAAATATTTCCAGAGAATTTGAAGACGCTGTCGTGGAAGTTCTTGTTTCAAAAACGAAAAAGGCCCTGAAAGAATTTCCGGCAAAAACGCTGGTACTCGGAGGCGGAGTGACAGCCAACAAAGAGATAAGAAAAAATTTTGAGAAACTGGCGGAAGAATTTTCCGGCTTAAAATTATTCATTCCCCAGATTGACCATTCCACTGACAACTCCATCATGATCGCCCTCTCCGGCCTCATAAGACTCCAAAAAGGCGCTCTTCAAAAAGGAGACGGAGAAAAGATGGTAGCGGAGGGAAATTTAACAATAGCAACAGAAGAAAGAAATATGCCATAAGAATGGCGAAATATGTAGAAATTAGCTCGGCAGACCTCGCGAAAATTTGTAGAAAACTGACAGAAAATTGGTATAAAAAAACGGATGCCTACGGCATCCGTTTTTTTACTTCTATTTTGGAAAACAGAAAAACCCGAAAAAACTTTAAAAACAAAGCCGAAAACAGCCCACAGCAAATAACATGCCATGGCATGTTATTTGCTAAATTAATTTTCCGGCTTCTTGGTTTCCTATTTCTTAGTTTCCATTATCCTAATATTTTCAGGTATTTCAGTATCTTATTTATTCCTGAAACATTGCGGGGCTTATCTCCGTTGTACTGTAAGGAAGATTGCGTAAAGCGTCTTCAATTAATATGCAGTTAAATTAATAATGCGAATCTCGTTAGGCGAACTTTGCTATACTAGAGCCATAAAAGCTTA
>CAYGHQ010000071.1:0-4265 GCA_964349845.1 uncultured Candidatus Saccharibacteria bacterium | reverse complement strand
AGAAAAAATCGTCCCAGCTTAAGCTGGGACGATTTTTTCTATTTTTTCGGCGCTTCTTTCCCTTCCTCTTTCTTTTCTCCGGCGGGAGGAGCCCCCTCCTCGCCTTCCTTGGCTTCTTTGCCTTTCTTCTCAACGGCAATAGCGGAAAGATCCGGCGGAGCGACAACTTCTTCCTTTTCTTCCTTAGGCTCATAAACGGATGCCACTACCTCCGTTTCCAAAACCGCCAGCGAAACTCCTTCCGGAAGTTTTATATCTTTGGCCAAAATTTGGCTTTTAAAATCAATCAGGGAAGAAATATCAACATCAATTTTTCTGGGCAAATTTTTCGGAGAAGCTTCAATTTCCAGCTCGCGCAAAACTTTTACCAAAACTCCTCCCATATCCTTGACCGCCGGAGAAACTCCGACGAAATCCATGGGAATTTTTACCTTCATCTTCTGGCCTTTGTCAAAGACGTAAAAATCGGCATGCCGAAAAACGCCGGTTACAGGATCCTTATCAATAGTGTAAATAAGAGCGTCGAGTTCCTCTTCTCCGTTTTTAAGAGTTACCACGCCGGTTTCTCCAGCCACCTTCCAAGTCTTCATGAAATCAGACAAAGAAACAACAACAGGAGTTGAAGCCTGTTTTTTGCCATAGTAAACAGCCGGAATTTTTCCTCCCTTTCTCAAGAGATCAAGATTCTCTTTTTTGCTTCTCTTTGAAATGATTAGGACTGTGCTCATAAAGGGACAGTATATCAAAGAACAACAGAAAAGCAAATTTTATCTGGGAAAGACATTACTTTCAAATACTGGGGAGTAATTATCGTTATTTCCGTAAACTGCCCTCACGTTCCCCGGAGAAGCGAGATTCCGGTTGACAGGACCGCCATACTTGAAAACAGCCGACGTCAGGATAACCATGATGGCTATAAAAGAAGCGATGGCAATATTGGCTTGAGTGGTATTTCTGGCAATACCGACTTTTATTATCCACTTTACCAGCTCCGGTATTTCGGAACTTCTTTCAATTTTTGCGTAAAGGAGGTATTTTTTATGTTTTTTTTCTTGGGACATAATTATTTTTTGAACTCATTATGAGTTCTTTATTAAAATTTTAATATTCTTCAAGGGGGATCTCTTCGGTTTCGGACAAGGGCATTTCCGGCGCGTTAATCGGAGGCAATTGGTTTCCCGCGGGATAAGCCGAGGACGGCCTGGCCGGAGAGGGACCGGAAAAGAAAATCACATAAATAGTCGCCAGAAAAGAAATAACCGTAACGCCGATTAGGATATAATTGGCCTGGCTGGCGTTTTTAGCCAATCCCCATTTTATAAGGAGAGACGCCATGGCTGGAGTCTTAGGAGCATCATAAAAACCCCCGCCCTGCGGAGAAATACCTCCCAACCCTCCGCTATTTTCTTCAAAATTTACGTCAGACATAAAAATAGGGTTTAGGGACTAGGGACTAGCCACTAGGGAAGAAATGCTTTTTCGGAAAATCCGCAAAGCGGATTTTCCGAACCCTAGTCCCTAACACCTAGTCCCTAGTGGCTACTAAAGATTTGAAGCTTCTCCTCCACCAGCTTCTCCACCGCCAAAACCGGACCTTTCATGTACTTGTAAGGAGCGATTTCTTCCGGATTCTCGGAGAGAGAAATCTGCAGAGCCTTTCTGTAAGCAAGCCTTATTTCAGTATTGATGTGAACAATTCTTATTCCCGCCTTGATCGCCTCTTTTATCTCCTCCGCGCTGTTTCCCGACCCTCCATGAAGAACCAGAGGCTTTCCGACCGCCTCGCTGATTTCTTTTATTCTTTCTATATTAAGCTTCGGATCTCTGCCCCCTACGAGCATTCCATGCATATTGCCGACAGCCGGAGCAAAAATATCCACCGCCCCCTCTTCAACAAACCTCACGGCTTCTTCCGGAGAAGTAAGCCCTTCGGGAGAGAGATCAACCCCTTCGGGCAAATCGTCCAAAATTTTTGACGACTTGCCGATAAAACCCAGTTCTCCTTCAATAATTATTTCCGGATTGATCTTTTTGGCATAGTCCGCGCACTCCCTCGTTATTTTAACATTTTCCGCAAAAGAAAGCGATGCTCCGTCAAAAATAACGGCGTCAAAACCGGCGTCAACCGCCTCTTTAACTCTTTCAAAAGAATAGGTGTGATCGGCATTCAGGAAAATCGGGTAATTGAATTCTTTCCTGATTGAACGGACAAAAGCGGCCGCTTGGCCAGTTCCCATAAAATCCCTTTCTCCTTCGGAAAGGCCGATAATTACCGGCGAACCGGTTTTTTTCGCTCCGCTCCAAACGGCATTTATCATTTCGGAATTAGAAACATTAAAATGGCCGATGGCTATCCCTTTTTTCTCCGCCTCTTTTAAACACTCCCGTAATGTTTGCATGTTGAAGAAATTATATCACAAGATGCATATTGAGAAATACACAGGATAACCTAAACTAGAGAGTTTAGACATGATATAATTTATCTGTCTCTTTAACTTTTTAAGAAAATTTTGATCAGTTCAATCGTAAAAATTCGAAGCACGAAATCCCTGCCCGCTCGTTCCTCGCAGTGGCAGGCGGGCGAAATTCGAAACAAATGAAGCCAAAAAAAGAAATTTCAAAATTCCAAACGAGAATGGTTTTGTTTTGAATTTTCTATATTTTAATTTTTCCGCCTGTGCGGATCCGCAAGGGCGGACGGGATTTGTTTCGTATTTCGAATTTCGGATTTAGAATTTAAAAAATATCAGATTATTAAAAATAACTTTACTACTTTCATGAACCCTCAAATTGATTTTCTTTCTATCGGCGATATCGCCACCGACGCGTTCATCCGCATCAAAGACGCGAACATCCACTGCAACGTAAAAAGGGACGAGTGCGAGATCTGCCTTAAATTCAAGGAAAAAATTCCCTACGAATTCGTGGAGGTTGTGAAAGCGGTCGGCAACAGCGCCAACGCCGCCGTTTCGGCTTCCCGTCTCGGACTTAAAACAGCTTTAGTCTCCAATTTGGGAGACGATGAAAACGGAAATGAGTGCGTGGAAACCCTTAAAAGGGAAGGGGTGGATGCCAGTTTCATAAAAAAACACTCCGGAGCAAAAACAAACTATCATTTCGTGCTCTGGTACGAAGACGACCGGACGATTCTTGTCAAACACGAAAAATATGATTACAAACTTCCGGATCTGCCTTCCCCGAAGTGGGTTTACTTGAGCTCAATAGGATCCGGCACGGAGGAATACCACAAAGAGATTGGGGAATATCTCGCCAAAAACCCTGAAAGCAAAGTCGCTTTTCAACCCGGCACTTTTCAGATAAAAATGGGAAGAGAAAATCTTGCCGGAATTTACAAAAGAGCGAATATTTTTTTCTGCAACTTCGGGGAAGCGGAAAAAATTTTGGATAGGCGCGGAGAGATTAAGGATCTCCTTATTGGCATAAAAGAATTGGGGCCGGAAATTGTGGTTATTACTAACGGGCACGAAGGCTCATATCTTTTGTGGGAAGGCAGTTTTTACCATATGCCCGTATATCCGGACAAAAACCCGCCTTTGGAGAGAACCGGCGCGGGGGACGCTTTTTCTTCAACTTTCGTGTCAGCCCTCGCGCTTGGAAAAGATCCTCTTGAAGCCATAACATGGGGGCCGGCCAACGCTATGTCAGTGGTAAATTATATTGGAGCGCAAAAAGGGCTTCTCAAAAGAGACGAGCTTATGGAGTGGCTCAATAAAGCTCCGGACAATTACAAACCGGAAAAAATCGGCTGAAAAGTAAAGATGTATTTCAAAAAATGGCAAAACGGCCGTCCGGCGCTTCGCGCTGGACGGCCGTTTTGCCACTTTTCTTAAAAAGATGATAAGATATCCAAAACGTTCTTTAAAGAAAGGAAAATTATATTAACCGTAGAAGCGGCGGCAAGATTCATGAAAGAGTATGCTGAAAACGAGAAAGATCTGAAAGAAATGAAACAAAAGTTTATGGCGCCATTTCGGTCCCCTAAACAACTTATCACTTACACAAAAACTCTCCAAAGAATAAACGATGTTCTTTTAGACGGCAGAAAACCAATTTTTCCAATCTTTGGCCCGCCGGATTAAGTCAGCCTAATAAAAGCCCTTTGGAAGCCTCGGCGAGATCGCCGAGGCTTTTTCTTTTTTTTGAAACTGTCTCTAAAAAAACAAGGAGAAGAAACAAAAAAATTAAAAAATTATTCAAAAACCCATTAGACTTATTTTAAACGATCGTTTAAAATAAGTCTAATG
>CAYGHQ010000070.1:0-4816 GCA_964349845.1 uncultured Candidatus Saccharibacteria bacterium | reverse complement strand
TTTTCTCCAAAAACGGCTCTGTGGGGCTGTTGTCCGCCTAACGAGATTCGCATTAGTAGAATTTACGGCAGTCTGTGTCATTCCCGTGAATACGAGAATCCAGGGCTATACCACGTATTCTGGATTCCCGTATTCACGGGAATGACGGATGAGAAAAGGTCTGCTTTTGCGTGTTTTGCGTAAGTCCTAATTGGAATAGAAAAATCTCCTCCGATGTAACATCGGAGGAGATTTTTCTATTCCAAGAGCCACCTCCCAGATTTGAACTGGGGACCTACTCATTACAAGTGAGTTGCTCTACCATCTGAGCTAAGGTGGCAAATGTTACTTACCAAACTCTTTTTTAAATTCTTCAATCCAAAATAATATTTGGTCTAATAATTTTTTATCCGAGTAACTTATTGAGATTGTCCCATATTGTGATTTATTTTTATAAGTGCCTTTTTTACCAATATGTAAATATGCCCTATTAAAGTTTTCTGGAACTATGCCCGTCGTTTTTGACCAAAAATTTTCCAAGTAATTCAAATCATGATCAGGATACGCATGGACCAAAGCTCTTAATCTTTCTTCTGATACACCGCATATTTCCCTAAGGAAGAGCAAGAAAATTCTTATCATTTCCGGGTTACTATTAGTAAAACAGACAGTGTCTCTTCCTTTTGTTCCCTCACCCCAATATAGCATTATTGCTGCCGTTTTCAACTTTTGATCTTTTGGAGAAAGGGATTGTTTTAATTTATACGGCTTTTTTCCAAACCGGGTAACATACAAATGATTTATAGCCTCGCTACGAGTCCTCCTCTGAATACCATGTTTTTTTAAATAATAAACAACCGTAGATTCGGGAAGGTTCAATTTTGTTGAAACCCCTGAAATGGAGAGTATTTTATCTGCATATAATTTTTTTATACGCGACTGAATATACAGTGATAAAGACATCATTGTATATTATACACCAGCAGTTATCCTAATAGCGTATGTGGATAATCTCTCTAAACTAATTAGCGAGTATGGAGTTGATCTTTGTGTCCCGCCACATCGCGGAGAAAAAAGGAAACAGTGCGATGGTCCCTGGAAATTCTTCTTTCCCTATTCAGGGCGATGAAGAATTTTTTGGATTCCACGATGAGCTCTTTCAATGTTTTTTCCACGGAACTCCAAACATCTTTGGCTGTTTTTACGGATCGCGAAACAAACTTTGTCCTCCCTAAAAACAAAAGATTTTTTTTCAAATCCCCCTTATGAGCTTCAATGGCAGGATCGCACCTCTTTGAAAAACCGCGGAGGATTGTCGGCCTTCCTTTCTTTATTTCCAGCATTCGGAGAGCCACCATGAGAATCGCGAAAAGAAGAGAGAAAGCGAATAAAAAATTTAAAATTATCATAAATTTAAAGGCTTATTTTGATCCTACTCCAAACCGGACAAAGCGGGCTATCTCAATCTTTTCTCCGAATTTTTGCACAGCCCCTGAAATAAGATCTCCGATAGTCACATCCGGATTTTTGATAAAATTCTGCTCCAAAAGAATCCTGTCCTTGAAATAGGCGTCAAGTTTTCCAGCCACAATCTTAGCCTGCATGGCTTTAGGCTTTCCTTCCGCCTCTTTTTCAAAAACTTCCTCGGCCTTCTTTTTGTCTGTTTCCTTAATATCTTCTTTTTTCAAATATTCCGGCTTGGAAGCGGCAATATGCATGGCGATATCGTAAGCCAGTCTTTTAAACTCTTCGTTTCCGGAAACAAAATCCGTTTCAGATGAAAGTTCCACCATCGCTCCCACCGTCCCGTTTGAATGTATATAGGCAACAATCGTGCCCGCCCCCAAAGAACGGTCCGCTTTTTTGGCAACCACATCGGCGCCTTTTTTACGAAGAATGACTAGGGCTTTTTCCATATCGCCCTTGGCGTCTTCTAAGGCCTTCCGGCACTGCATGACGGAAACGCCGGTAGTTTCCCGAAGTTGTTTGATTTGATCGGTAGAAATCATATATAAAATTTCTAATCAACCTAATTGACCTAATTAGTCTAATAAAATCCCAATGACCAAGCACCAATTGAGATTTGGGTATTGGACATTTATTAGGTGAATTAGGAATTAGGTGAATTAGGAATTGCTTTTTTCCCCGCCTTATACGCTTCTACTATCTCATTCACGAAAAATCTGATGCTCGCGATTGAAGAATCGTTGGCCGGAATGGGATAATCGGAGTCTTTAATATCGCAATCGGACCCCTGAAGGGCAATGATGGGAATGCCCGATCTTTTGCCTTCAGAAACGGCGTTTTTTTCTTTCTTGGAGTCAATAACAAAAATAGCCTGAGGTTTTCCCTTGAGAGAAACAAGCCCCCGGAAATTTTTTTCCAAATGCTCTATTTCCCTGTCTATGACAAGCCTCTCTTTCTTGGTGTACTTGGAAAGCTCTCCTTTTTCCCTTTTAGAAACAAGGTCCTTAAGCTTTTCAATTCTGATTTTTATCTCCGAAGCGTTGGTAATAGTCCCTCCAATCCACCTGCCGGCTACATAAGGCATATCAATGGAAAGAGCGCCGTTTAAAATAGCGTCCCGCGACTCGTTTTTACCCCCCACAAAAAGGATTTGCCCGCCTTCTCCCGAGATTTTCCGGACAAAGTCTTTGGCTTTCTCCAAGAATTCTTTTGTTTTTTCCAAATCAAATATTTCTACCTTATTTTTAACGCCAAAAATAAAGGGCTCCGCGGAAGGATGCCGTCTGGATTTAGCATAGGCAAAATGAGCCCCCGCTTTGAACATTGAGTCAATAATAGGATCGTTTTTTAGGGTTTTTGTGTCAGAAATCATATAGTTAGGTAGTATAAAGGATATTTTAAGTTTATGCAAGACAATTAAATCCGGAGCACGAAATTCGAAACAAATCCCGTCCGCCCTTGCGGATCCGCACAGGCGGAAAAATTCAAATATTTAAATTACAAACCAGAAAATCCCTCCCCCGTAAGAACGGGTACTCCCTTTTTTAAAGGGAGAATTAAATCCTCCTTTCTTAAAGGAGGTGGCCCCGCTAAACGGGGCCGGAGGATTTTTTGGATTTTCTTTATTTGACTTCGTTTGTTTCGGATTTCGTATTTCGGATTTCGGATTTCTCCTCCAGCGCTTTAATAATCGGCTCAATCTCTCCTTCAAATATGGCGGTTATATTATGCCACGACTCCTTAATCCGATGGTCAGTTACCCGATCTTGCAGAATATTGTACGTGCGGATTTTTTCCGATCTGTCCGCCGTGCCGATCTGTCCTTTTCTCTCGGAAGAAAATTTCTTCGCTTCTTCTTCCTCTTTTGCGGCTTCCAAGCGGGCAGTCAATATTTCCATGGCTTTTTCGCGGTTGGCCGACTGGCTCCTCTGCGAAGTGGAGCGGACGGCAATGCCGGTCGGCTTGTGGATGAGGCGTACTGCCGTCTCCACTTTGTTCACATTCTGCCCTCCCTTTCCGCCGGCCCGGGAAAATTCCATTTCAATATCGGCCGGATTTATTTCAAAAGACGTTTTTTTCCGGATCGGAAGAATTGCCACGGAAGCCGTGGACGTATGAACCCTGCCGGTTTTCTCCGTGGCCGGCACTCTCTGTATCCGGTGGACTCCCGTTTCAAAACGAAGTTTCCGGTAAACATCTTTCCCCCTGACCTCAAAAGAAGCTTCTTTGAAGCCTTTGAGAGCGCTTCGCGATTCATCCAAAAGAATAAACTGCCACCCCAGCGCTTCGCCGTATTTTTTGTACATCAAAGCCAGCTCTTCGGCAAAAAGAGCCGCCTCTTCCCCTCCCGCTCCGGCCCGGACTTCAAGGATAATTTCGTTGGGAAATTCCTCTTCCGCTTCCTCCCCTTTTATAATTTCCTTCATTTGGGACAGGAGGGCTTCTTTTTGAGATTTTAGATTCTGGATTTCTTCCATCGCCATCGCTCCCATGGCCGGATCGTTTTTTAAAAGCTCCCCCATTTCCGCCTCCTCTCTCGCCAGATTTTCATAGGACTCGGCCAAAAAGCTCGTCTTGTGGTTTTTTTTGTAGATCTCTAAATTTTCCATATTATTTTCCCCTCAACATAGCGAGAAAGACAATAAAAAATGGCGAGGGGGCGAGCCTTTCTCTTTTTCCGAACCTCGCGGAGCCAATTAGGAAATGAACACGAAAAATCCGCCCAGAGGCATTGTTTGACGAGTCTGCGAGGAGTTATGCCGAGAGGGCGGATTTTTCGTGTTCATTTCCTTGATTGGTGAGCGGGAGGAATTTTTCACCAGAAAAATATCCGTGTTCGGAAAAAGAGAAAGGCGAGCGGCTTTGCTATTTTTTAATTGTCTTTTGAGCGGCGCTTTTTGCCTGGCGAGCCTTGAACCTCTCCACTCTTCCGGCCGTATCAATCACTTTTTCATTGCCGGTGTAGATGGGATGGCAGGCGCTGCAAATTTCCACCTCAAGTTTCTCTTTGGTGGATCCTACAACAAACTTATTTCCGCACGAGCAAACCACCTGAGCACTTTCGTAGTATTTAGGATGTATTTCTTTCTTCATTACGATTTGTGAAAATTTAATAATATTTAAATCCGAAGCACGAAATCCGAAATTCGAAACAAATGAAGTCAGATAAAGAAAATTCAAAATCCTAAACCCCGTATAGAAGTTATCTTTTAATATTCTGTAACTAAAAGAGATAAGGATACCCATATCTTCTTTAGTAACTTTATATACAATGTTAACTTCTTGTACGGGGTAAACAAAGACAGTTACCGTTTTGAATTTTTTTATATTGGAATTTTTCCGCCTGCGCGGATCCGCAAGGGCGGACGGG
>CAYGHQ010000069.1:0-4950 GCA_964349845.1 uncultured Candidatus Saccharibacteria bacterium | reverse complement strand
CTCATAAATTTTAAATTAAGTTATTCTAGCCACACAATAATAGACCGGAAAGGGATTTCCTATTCGGTCCGAAGAGCCGTTAAAAGTTGTCTCTATCGGCTTCACATTGATCCGAAAAACTGCAGAGTTTTGCTTGACGGAAGTCTTAAAGCTCCGGAGGAATTTCCTTTTCAGGAAACAATAATCGGCGGAGACGCTAAAGAAGCCGTAATTGCTCTTTCATCAATAACTGCAAAGGTATTAAGAGACAGAAAAATGATTAATTTAGCCAAGAAATATCCGGAATACGGCTTTGAAATTCATAAAGGGTATGGAACACGGTTCCATATTGAAAACATCAAGAAACATGGTTTTTGTTCCATCCACAGGCGCAGTTTCTTGACAAAATTTGCCAGTGGTTATAAACTGAAAGGAGATAAATAAAGGTCTTTGAACACGAACATTGAATCTGAAAGGAACACTATATGAACACTTTGACAGCCGAGAGGGTCGCTGTTGTCAGCACAACAGCTGTCATTCTCGGCCTTTATACGGTAGGAGGCGAAGGGTTAAACTTTTTTAATTTTTTCTATCAGCAAGAGGGCCAGGACACAAGAAAATCTTTGAGACTTCCTGTAACTACGGGGGATGTGGACGAGTCTATTCTGGATTTCGGAAAAATAACAGGGAGGTTAATCAGGGGAAAAATTGAGGGAAAAATGGGCTGTATCCGATACCGGCTGTTTGACCCCATTTTGTATTGGTGGATGCAGGATACAAAAAGGGATGAGTGCCCGCATTGCCAGTGCGTAATTCCCGCTCGTTATGAAAGCGGGGAGATACGCACGGATATATCCACTATCCGAGAGTCGGGAAAAAAAGAAGAAAGAATATGGCCTCCGAGGGCGGAAGAAGCCGAAAGGCTCCTTCGGACACTCACTCTCCCCAATCATAGACTTGCTCTAGCGTCTCTAATCCGTCATCTGATGATGACGAATATTGAAGTGGCTATATATGGGGAAAGGTATGATGAGTTAACCAAGCCATACCGGTACTTTATTGAACAGATTAAGAAATTGAACGATGAGGAATGCGTTGATCCGGGGGAATACGCCCCGCTCCTCCGGAAAATTAAAAAGATAAGGGTTTGAGAATTCATCCCGAATCGGCCATGGCCGATTCGGGATTTAATTTTTCTTTCGTTTGCAAAAAATATGCATTTACGCTATACTCATTCTCAATATGGTAGTACGAATGCGGGCAAACCGGGCTCACCGGGACAATAGGCGATCGCATCACGCGCTCACTGAAGTGCGTCTTTCAAAGTGCAAAGACTGCGGAGCGATGCATCTTCGCCATCGCGTCTGCATGACTTGCGGAAAATATCTGGGAAAGCAGGTGATTGATATACAAGGAGGCATTGCTAAAAAAGCGGCGAAGAGCAAAAAGAAAGAAACGAATGCGAAATAGGATTTTGAATTGACCTAATTGCTCTAATTGACCTAATTTCTAAACAAGCACCAATGACTAAATCCTAATTTAAAGAAATTTTTCTCCGAAATTGGGTTTTGTTAGGTCAATTAGAAATTAGTAATTAGAAATTTTCAGGATATGGCCAATCGGCATCTTGCAAGATCAATAGTTCTTCAGACTCTTTTTGAATGGGATTTTGGCGGAGGAAAAGACGGGGACGCCAAAGCTATTTTAGAGAGAAACGTGCGGGAATTCGCGCCCGGCATAGGGGACTTTTCTTTTGTAGAGAAATTGCTCAATAATGTTATTGATAAAAGAAAAGACCTGGACAATATCATTGAGAAAGCGGCTCCGGACTGGCCTCTGGATAAAATTTCACCCGTTGACCGCAATATTTTAAGGCTTGGGCTTTCCGAACTTCTTTTTTCCGATCGGAACGAGGTTCCGGCCAAAGTGGCTATCAATGAAGCCATTGAGCTTGCCAAAACGTACGGAAGCGAAAATAGCGGGAAGTTCATAAATGGCGTTTTGGGTTCGGTATATAAAGAGCTTGGAGAGCCGGGCAAAGATGAAATTTCCAAGAAAGCCAAGAAAAGCGTTCCTTACGAAAAAATGCTTGTCCAAAAATTGGGCGGGGCGGTAGTGTACGCCAGAGACGGGGAAGAAATTTACATGGCCCTCGTTCACGATATTTTCGGGCACTGGACTCTTTCTAAAGGCAAGATTGAAGAAAACGAGAACGAAAAAGAAGGGACGGTGAGAGAAATAAAAGAGGAAATCGGCTTGAATATTGAAATAAAAGACGAGTTGGGTCTGAATGAATACATCGCTTCCGATCCGGAAAAAGGGAAAATCAGAAAGCAAGTTCATTACTTTTTGGCCGAATCAAAGTTTGTGGATTTAAAGCTGGAAAAGTCCGGAGGCTTGGATGATGCCAAGTGGTTCAAGCTCAAGGATGTGGTTGATCTTAATTTTTACAGCGATACCCTGCCGTTAATCACCAAGGCAGTAAATATATTACTTAAGAAATAAGCACGAAATCCGAAATTCGAAATCCGAAACAAATCCCGAAAATTCTAAATTCAAATTTTCTAAACAAAAGTTTGGGACATTCGAATTTTGAATTTGGCTTCATTTGTTTCGAATTTCGTGCTTTGGATTTCGAATTCAAGCGTAAATGGATTTTGCAAAATTTGAGAAAGTTATTGACTTTCAGTTCAAAGATAAAAATTTACTCAAGACTTCTTTTACCCACCGTTCCTACCTTAATGAAAACAAAAAGGGGGTTAAGGAGCATAACGAAAGAATGGAATTTTTGGGGGATGCCGTTTTGGAGCTAATCGTTACCGAGTTTTTGTACGGGAAATATCCGGATAAAAACGAAGGGGACCTTACTTCTTATCGCGCCGCTTTGGTTAATGCCAACACTCTTTCGGGGGTGGCTTTGAACTTGGGCATGAATAATTATCTTCTTCTATCCAAGGGAGAGAAGAAAGACGAAGGCAGAGCCAGGCAGTATATTTTAGCCAATACTATTGAAGCTTTGATAGGGGCGATTTTTCTTGATGGGGGCTACGAAGGCGCTAAAAATTTTACCGAAAAATTTATTCTTCCCCTAACTGAAAATATCGTCAATAATAAAGGATGGATTGACTCCAAAAGCCTTTTTCAGGAAAAAGCCCAGGACGAAGACGGTATTACGCCGTCATATGAAGTTTTGAAAGAAACAGGACCGGATCATGACAAGAAGTTTACGGTGGCTGTTTTTATCGGCAGGGAAAAAGTGGCGGAAGGGGAGGGAAAATCCAAACAGGACGCGGAGCAGGAAGCGGCAAAAAACGCATTGAAGAAAAAGGGGTGGGGATAGGTAAAAAGTTGAAAGTCCTAAAGTTGTAAAGTAGCAAAATAGCTTTTCTACTTCTTGCATTTTAAAAAGAAAGGACTGGAGATTAGCCGCTAGGGAAAAACCGGATTTGCCGAAGGCAGATTAGGTTTTTGTTTTTGTGTTTACCCTAGTCCCTATTCTCTAGTGCCTAGCGGCTGCTGGTAACTACGTTTCTTGGAGATACTTTCTTAATAATTTTTATTATCTCGTCAATATCGTCTGTAATCGTGTAAAGTTCCAGATCGCTCGGGCTTATCGCTCCATTATTTTTGAAAATTACCGTCCTGATAAATTCATCCAGATGGCTCCAGTAATCTTTCCCAAAAAGAATAAGCGGAACCCCGGGAATTTTTTTGGTTTGGACCAGCGTTATTATTTCAAAAAATTCATTGAGCGTGCCGTATCCTCCCGGAAAAAAAACATAGCTCTCGGCTCCGAAAGAAAGGGCTACTTTCCGGCTGAAAAAATACCGGAACATCATTGAATCGGTTTCGTAGAGATTGTTCTGCTGTTCGCGGGGAAGGATAATATTCAAGCCGACTGATTTTCCGCCCGCTTCATAGGCTCCCCTGTTGGCTGCCTCCATTATTCCCCCTCCTCCGCCCGTGATGATGGCGTAATCCAATTCTTTGGCCACTTTCTCGCCCAACTCTCGCGCTTTTTGATAATAAATATTGTCTTCCGCGAATCTGGCTGATCCCAAAACCGTAACTGATCGCGGGTATGCTTTTAAAAGCTCAAAACTCGTGGCAAATTCTTTTTTTATCCTTTCCACTCTTTCGCTTACGATTTTTTCGTATTCTTCCGGAGTCATTGGATCAAACTCCGATTTTTCTTGCAGTTTTTTCTCGCTCATTTTTATTTTTAGAACCAGTCGGAGTGGAAATGGCTTAGCCAAAAGGACTAATTTCTAGTCAACGGGTCATCGTTGACATCTGTGGACGAACGAGGATTATGAATTTTACCGAAAGATAGTTTCCTCTCTTGAGGGAAAATTCATAATCCGCAGCCCGCCCGAACGTACCGTTCGGTACGGGCGGGTAGAAATTTGGCCTTTTGGGTAGCCAAGCCCCGATACCAATTTCACGGAATACAGTTTATCGTTAAAAGATATTTGGGTTTAGTAAAGATATTTTATTGATAAATAACTGTATGTGAAATTGGTATCGGGGCAAGCGGCGGAAAAATCCATCTGATGGATTTTTCCGTAAAAATGCTCCTTAATTTATACCTTTATTTTTAGCGGTTTCCACTCCGACTGGTTCTAAATATTAAGTTGTAAAACTGCCGTTAATTTTAAGGCAAAACGGGATATTGCACAAATTTTGCTATATTTTAATTTGTGGTAATATATAAATGTATTCGATGACCCGGCCAACACCGGCGAGGATGAAGAAAGAAAGCGGGGGCTTGCCCCCAGCAAGTAGAATCTTCCGGAACTGTCCCGCAAGACAGCAAATTAAGCATAAAACAGGGTGGCACCGCGACGAAGTCGCCCCTGCGAATTTTATTACCAAAATAATAAATTCGGAGGGGCGTTTTTGTTTCTCCGAAAAAACACGGCTAATTGACCTATTTTTCATTAGACTTATTTTAAACGATCGTTTAATATA
>CAYGHQ010000068.1:0-4963 GCA_964349845.1 uncultured Candidatus Saccharibacteria bacterium | reverse complement strand
GAAAAAGCGGGGGGGAAAATTCAAGAGTTTGCGGGGGAGAAGGGGAAAGGCCGGCAATTCGCTATGGAAGGCGGAAGATCTTTTAATACCGAGGAGTTTAATATATTTTCCATTGCCGAAGCGTTTGGAAGGCGGGATAGGAAAAATATGTGGGTTTTGTTTGAGAAAGCGCAAGAAAGGAAAATTCCAGCAGAGGAAATCTGCGGAATTATCTTTTGGCAGTTAAAATCCATGATTTTGGCAAGCGAAGCGAAAACCGCCGGCGAAGCCGATCTTAAGCCTTTTGTTTTCTCCAAAGCCAAAGCTTTCTCCCGCAATTACAAGCCGGAGGAATTAAAAAACATTTCTTCCAAATTGGTTTCTCTTTACCATGACTCCCACCGTGGGCTTCATGATTTCAATCACGCTCTGGAGAAATTCATTTTGGGGATTTAAGAATGTTAAAAAAAACGAATCAAGTTGTTCGATTCGTCTTTGTTAAAACTTTTATATTATGCAAAAATTCAAAGCATCCCGTTTAATCTTTTTGATAGCTGAGTCAAGATTAATTTAACCGTCTCTATAACTTTTGGTTCGGCAATTGCCTCATTGAGTGTAAAAAATTTTCCATATTGTCCCTCGCATACCTTGATACAAGACTCAAAGTTATCTCCAACTTCCAAAGTATAAACAGTATTGATACTTGTCAAAAATTCATAGTGATTAAACATCTGGGCATTTTCAGCGTTGAAAACCAATTCCTCCCGTATTTCTCGCAACATACCATCATGGGGTTGCTCTCCTTGATTTAACCCTCCGCCAAAAAAACCAAACCAATCTGGCAATCGCTTTGCATCCTTGTCGCGCCGTTGAAGGAAAAATTTAAACTCTTGTTTTTCCTTTTTATATGGTATGAGTGTTGCTACTTCTCTTTTTTCAGTGTTTTGAGTTTGCATAAACATTTTTTATGTTAAAAATCTTTCTGTGATTTATCCTATTTCTTTTTATTTAAAAAAGCAACCGATTAAGAAAGATAAGACTCCAACGCCATTTTCAAAATCTCTCTTTTTTCCAAAGATTTTTTCCAAACGCTGTTTCCGCGATTGCCGTTTACGCAAAGGCCGGGAGAAAAGTTTATTTCCTTCGCGAATTTTTCCAGATTTTCTTTTTTGGAAATAACGATTTCATAATACTTTTTATCAATTTTACCTTCAATTCCAAAATTTTGGAGAAGTTCCTTAACTATTTCTAGAATTTTGATATTATGCTGATAACCCCTGACAGATCTTCGTTTTCCTATAAAATAAACAGAACCTTCGTCGTCAAAAAAAGCCTTAAGAAAAGAAAGTTGCAATTCTGTCTTCATTCCCCTGATTTTGTTAATCATCTCAACTGATTTCTCTTTCAAATATTTTGATAATTCAACATTAAAATAAGAAAGGCGGAAAACTCCAGGCGTTGATTCAATTTTATTGTAATGGTAGCTATATACAATAGGCATACAATCAATAACTTGTTGGAGTAAGACCGCGCTTCTGTTGGTATATATGCATCCCGCGTGTTTAATTTCTCCATCAAAGATAAGATGACTAATTAGGCAAACTAGTTCTTTTGTCCATAATGAAAAACAAATAGGGTGACGATTGAGACGGCTTTTGCCTTTCTTTTGGGCGTTGATCTCAAGAATTCTTTTTGATGCAGATAAAGAAATTTCTTTTCTGCGTTTTGAGTTAAGGGGAATATTTTGAATATGAAAATAAATGGAAGTTTTCGATCTTCCAGTTCTCTTGACGATTTCATTTAGGGATAAGCCTGATTTTCGGTAATTGACGCAAGTCTTTTTAAATTCTTGCGATTCCATTTTGTCCGCCCACTTGGAATCGGACCAAGGTCAACCGCTTAAAAGGCGGATGCTCTACCACTGAGCTATGGGCGGATGTTTAAGCCTCCCTTAGGAAAGGAGGAATTAAGACCAACAAAATATACCAAAAAAAGCTTAAAAAGCCAATATCTCTTTATTTTCTTATTGATATTTCTGTGCGATAATAGAGAAAAGCACAAAAAGGAGGTTTTATGACTGAAGAAGAAAGATTTATAGAGAGAACTGGTGTTTTGTATGGAGAGAAGGCAAGGGCGGAACTTCTGAAAGTTTTGCGGAATCCTGAAGGGTCTCATATGCACCCACAGGATCTACTGGAACAGGCGGTTGAGTCGGCTTACCCAGAACAGCTACGTATTGATGCTCAAAAGTTTGGAGCATTACGCATTAATTAATTATAGCGATAGTTAATTAAAACAGCCCCGGAAAATCCGGGGTTTTCAATTGGGAAAATTTACAGAGGTAAATCCACAGCGAAGAATCCTGGGCCGGTAAAGAGGAGAGAAAGAGCGATAAACAAAAGAGCTGTGTAAAAAGAAGCGGTATTTGTTAAACCCGGAACATTTTTTAATCTGAGATAAATAACAACGGAAAGCAAAATGACAGAGAGGAGGGCGGAGAGTTGGGTCATGTATCCGGCAATTAAAAACAGTCCCAGAAGAATTTCTAAAATTCCGAAAAACCAAACGTAATAAATCCCGGGCTTTAGATTGATTCTTTCAAAAAACTCCGCTTTTTCCATTTTTTCTTTTTTTATCTTGGAATAGCCGAAATTAAAAAGAATCACTCCGAGAAAAATACGGAGAAGGAAGGGGGAAAATAAACGGAAAGCGAGAAGGGTAGGAAAGATAGCAAGCATACGCGTATTATAAGCCAAAAAGAAAATTTAGGCCAATTTCTAATTAATGTCCAAATTATGCTAACATGTACCCCATGGATTGGCTCTATTCTCTCATTCCGGCCTTGGCCGAATTCAGTTTTTTTGGGTACTGGTTTGTTTTTTTGGCCGCTTTTCTGGAAGCGGTGATTATTTTCGGCTCTTTTGTTCCCGGAGCGACCATTGTTGTTATTTTCGGTTTTCTCTCGGCGGAGGGAACATTCAATTTTGTTACTCTTTTTTGGTTTGCGGTAGCCGGAGCGGTAGCCGGAGACGGCTTGAGTTTTTATCTTGGCCGGAAAGGGACAAGATTTTTTAAAGATGAAAACAAGCTTCTTAGAATGGCTCACCTTGAAAAAGCCAAAAGCTTTTTCAATAAATATGGCGACAAAAGCATTTTTGTCGGCCGTTTCGTGGGCATTATCCGTCCCATGATTCCTTTTACGGCAGGCCTTTGCGGTATGGAAACCGGAAAATTTATTTTTTGGAATGTTTTTTCCGGAATAGTCTGGGCATTAGCTCATCTTCTCTTGGGTTATTTCTTCGGAGGAGCCTTGAATGCCATTGAGCTCTGGCTTACCCGCTTCGGCCTTTTCCTTTTTCTCGCTTTTGTTTCTATTTTCCTTCTGTGGTTTTTTGTTCGCCGGGGGAGCCGGTTTTGGAATTTTTTAAAATCCCTGTCCCGTTCCATTTCCGAATCTTTGTGGGAAAATCGCGAGGTTCTCCGCCTAAGGTCTAAATACCCTCTTTTTTTTGAGGTTATGGGCCATCGCCTTGACCGCAAAAAGTTTTCCGGCCTTCCTCTTACCCTTCTTTGCCTTTCTTTTCTTTATCTTATTTTTCTCTTGGCCGGCGTTACTGAAAATATTATTTCGGCCGATCCGGTGGTTGCCACCGACATTAGAGTGGGGAACCTCATTTATTCTTTCAGGGACCCTCTTCTTATCAGCGTTTTTCTCTACGTTACCCTTCTTGGCAAGGCGGCCATAGTCGTTTCCGGAGCGGCAATCATCTCTCTTATTTTTTGGCTTTATGGAAAAAGATACTACATTTTTCCTTTATGGATTACTCTTTTGGGGAGCGAAGGGTTTGCTTTTCTCGGCAAGGAAATCATAAGGCGCGGGAGGCCGTCCGGGGCTCTGCCTTTTTATCTGGAAAGCTCTTTCTCTTTTCCTTCCGGCCACGCGGTTATCGCGACGGCTTTTTACGGTTTTTTGGCGTATGTCCTTCTCCAGACTGTCAAGAGATGGAGATACCGCATCAATATCCTGTTCTTCGGCCTGCTTATAATTTTGCTCGTAGGCTTCAGTCGTCTCTATTTAGGCGTTCATTTCTTGAGCGATGTGACGGGGGGATTTTTTGTCGGCCTCTTGTGGCTTATTGTCGGCATTAGTTTTTCCGAATGGCTGTTTCATCGGGAAAAAAGAGAAGACGGGAAAAACCGGCCAGCCAAGTTTTCGGCCGTTCTCTCCGTTTTCCTGATTTTTTCCTGGCTAGTTTTTTACGGGGCGGTAGCTTATTCTTACAGCCCGGTCCCCAATGATTTTAAAGAGCCGAGCGAGAGATTTTTGGTTAAAGAGAAGCCGGAAGAGATATTCAGCGAATTCGCTTTGCCCCGATACACCGAAGGCCTTTCCGGCAGGGAACAGGAGCCGGTCAGTCTTGTTCTTGTCGCCAAAGACGGCGAAGCGCTGGCGGAGTACCTGCGAAAAAGCGGATGGCATCTTTCTGACCGGCTTGGTTTCCGGTCGCTTATGAAAACGGCCGGGGCTTTATTAAAAAGCCGTCCGTATGAAACAGCTCCCATGACGCCTCTTTTTTGGAACAAAAGAGTGAATGACTTCGGCTTTGAAAAGCCGACAGAAAAAAATTCCGTGGCTGAAAGGCATCACGCGCGTTTTTGGGACAGCGGGGGAATTTCGGAGGGAGGGGAAAGGATTTATATCGGGACTGTTTCGTACGACAGCGGGATAAAATGGGCTGTCACCCATCGGATTGCTCCGGACATTGATTCGGAAAGGGAAATTCTTTTTAACGATCTGCTGGAAGCCGGAGTTGTTGAAAATTTCCGCAAAGAAAGATTCGTCCGCCCTCTTCTCGCCAAAAATATTTTCGGGGACAAGTTTTTTACGGATGGGGAAGTGTACATAATTTACCTAAGGTAAATTATGTAAAGCACGAAATTCTAAACAAATGAAGCCAAACTCTAAATTCAATAAATCCCTCGG
>CAYGHQ010000067.1:0-4992 GCA_964349845.1 uncultured Candidatus Saccharibacteria bacterium | reverse complement strand
ATTTCGTGCTTATCTTTATTGGCGGTATAATTATCTCCATGCGTCCCTTTCTAAAAGTTATTTTGGTTATAGTTTTATGCGCCGGGATAATCGGCGGAATTTTTTATTTTTTCCCCAAAGAAATAACAGTAGAGAAAGAAAAAACAAGCAGTTTGATTTCCGGAAGCGATATTTTGAACAAAGCCGTTGATTCCGATTCTGACGGCCTTAAAGACTGGGAAGAGAGCCTGTGGAAAACCGACCCCAAAAATCCCGATAGCGACGGGGACGGAACAAATGACGGGGAAGAAACAAAATCCGGAAGAGACCCGCTTAGAGCCGGACCGAACGATAAATTTGAAGAAAATGCGCCCCAAAACCCAAAAGAAGCCGAGATAAAAGAAATTACCGAAACAGACAAATTCGCGGCCCAATTCTTCCAAAAATACATGGAAATGGGAGGAGGACAGACCCTGAATGACGCTCAAAAACAGGCTATTGTTCAATCTATTTTGGAAGAAAGACCGATTCCAAAACCTCCAATAAAATATGGATTTTCCGATATAAAAGTCATAGATGATGAAAGTGTGGGAGCCTTGCGCGCCTACGCCAATGCCACCGGCGATGTTTTTATCAAAAACGCCCTTCCCAAAGGCACGGAACACGAGCTTGTTATCTTGCAAAACGCTTATAATAACGACAGTGAAAGCGAGTTGTCAAAACTTGACCCTATTATCAAAAGCTACGAAGGAATTATCGCCGATCTTCTTAAAATTCCAGCTCCAAAAAGCCTTTCCGACCTTCATTTGCAACTTATCATCGCCTCAAACGCAGTCAAATCTTCCATTGAAGGAATGAAGCTTACTTTCAAAGACACGTTGAAAGCGGTTGAGAGCGTTCAGTATTATCCGCAAGGGGTAAATACTCTCACAGACGCCTTTTTACGATTCAAAAAATTCTACGCGGATAGGGGAATAAGTTTTGAACAGGGGACGGGTGGATATGAGTTGCTGAATACGATATAATTAACCGCAACGAAAGTTGCGCGAATTTCCAATTTCCAATTGATTTAATTTCTAAAATCCTCCGTCTCGCAGACTCGCCACCTCCTTTAAAAAAGGAGGAATTAAATCTCCCTTTATTAAAGGGAGTGGCCGGTAATCCGGCCGAGGGATTTTTTAGGTCAATCAGAAATTAGGTTAATTTAAATGTCCTACGGACACTCCACATTAAAGAGAGTTGTGGTTGTGGCGCTTATCATCACCTTGATCGCGCCATCGTATTTTGCCTTTCCCAAAAAAGCAGAAGCAGATTCGGTAAGCTGTATGGGAGCGCTGGCGTCTGCGCTTGGAATAAGTTTTGGCGGAAAGGCGGCTGGTTTATTGGCTGTACCTACAAATGATATCGGAAATGCCGCTTCGCACACTCTCACTTCCGGAAGCACAAATGGCGAATTCATCCAGACATGTATCGTCAAGCCCTTGGTTGAAATGATGGCCAAAACCTTGATCCGCCAATTCACCAAAAGCATGGTGAACTGGATCAACAGCGGATTTGAAGGAAGCCCATCATTCGTCCAGGACCCGGGGAAATTTTTCATGAACGTGGGGGATCGGGCGCTTGGAGGATTTATTGAAGGATTGGGACCGATCGGAGAGCTTATCTGCAGTCCGTTTGATTTGCGTTTGCGTTTGTCTTTGGGACTTCGTTATTCAAACACTTACAAAGACGATATCGGCTGTCGTCTCTCTGATATCGGCAGAAATTTTGATAATTTTGTCGGCGGAACATTTTCCGGAGAGGGGAAGGGGTGGAATCAATGGATACAGATTACCGACGCTCCGCAGAATAATCCTTATGGATCATATATCGCCGCCGCCAACAGCATTGATATGCGGATTGCCGGAAAACACAATATTGAGCTTATGCAACTCAATTGGGGGCAGGGATTCATGTCATGGAGCGATTGTATTGAATACGAAAAGAAACCCGATGGAAGCAACGGCAAATGCTTGAAAAGAGGACCGGTCAAAACCCCCGGATCAGTCATCTCAAGCCAACTCAACCGCACGCTTCAGAGCGATATCGTCCAGGCGGAGCTTGCCAACAGCATTGACGCTATTTTGGGCGCGCTTGTAAATCAGATGATAAACCAGGTCTTCAGCTCAACCGGACTTTTTGGAGTAAGCCAGGCTGACGCTTCGGGAACTTCTTACGCGGACAGGATGGTTACGGATTACAACAAAGCGCTGGCAGCGCAAAATACGACACTACCAACAGAACTTAGCGACGCAGGGAGAGTTGTTCCTCCATCGCCTTTTGTCGGAAAACTTAACTCCACCGCCGACTTTTGCCCCATCTTTAGAAATCAAACTTATAGAATAGACTATGTTTCCCCAAACCCATCTTATGGCACAGTCCAGGTTTTATCCGGGAATGTTTTTATTCCAGCTCCAGAATTTGCTGATAAGCTAGAGAAATTGACAGATACAACTTTCAAACTAATAAAAAAGGGAGTAGATATCTACAATCAAACTCTAATCGCCTGCCAAAATTCTCCCTACACAGGCGCGGTTGCCGACGCCACGAATAAATTTACAAATGACGTCAATCAGCAGTTGGGAGGAGGAGATCAGACCGGAACAAACAATACTAACACAGTACAGAGCAGAATTATTCCTCTTTATGAGGCAACCGCCGACCAGTCTCATGTTTACGCAAGCACTTATCAGACACACCCCGCGCAGAATGCGATTGATGGAAGCGAACAAACATACTCATGGACGTTTGGGGGATCAAGCCACTGGTGGGAAGTTAATCTTCCAAAAAAAGAAATTATCAGTACCGTTGAGATTATGACTTTCCCAAACAGTGGCAGCGCGTACGATCATGGACAGGAAGGCGCCATTGTTACAATTTACGACGACGCCAAGCTTGTATTCACTTATCAAATAGACAAGAATCCGGACTCTCAAATATTAAGAGACGGACGGCGTTTTTCCATACAAGTCAATGACAGCGCGACAGGCAATAAATACGTAAGCGGAAACAGAGTAAGGATAGATTCCATCAGCGGACACCTTCTTTTAAGCGATGTCCGCCTTCTCCGCCCAGCCATAAATCCAAACGCCAACACTCCCTCTCTACCCCAGGCAACCATTTCAGTTGAAGGGCAAGGGACAAATTTCGCGTCCGGAAACTATTCCAACACGTTTAACATTACACCCTCGCAAAATGTAAACGGGGGAAAAGTTTTGATTAGTCTTTCCAAAAAAGACGCGGTTGGAAATTACCCCAAAAATTCTTTCAGCACGCTCTTTAGCGTCTTCACTGTTAAAAATTCAACTGATGCCTCCGCAAATATAATAGGTTCTCAATCTGGCACAACAGATTTTTCTTATCCGTCCAACGGCATGAATTTTACCGCTAACACACCAACATCAATTCTTCTTGAAGGGGTTTTCAACAGTAGCCTGCCTTCAGGATTTTACAGGATAACAGCAGAACTTAAAGATAGCGCCAACAATTCCATAGAAACAAGAAATTATGATTTTCAGACACCGACTAATTAAATTCGCGTCGCGAATTTAATTAAGCACGAAATCCGAAATTCTAAATCCGAAACAAACGAAGCCAAAAGAAGAAAATTCAAATAACCAAAACAAAAAATATTTTCTCGGTTTGGAATTTGGTATTTTCTTTATTTTCGGGATTTGTTTCGAATTTCGATATTCGGATTTCGGATTTAGAGTTTTAGAAACTGGATTCCCGCCATCGCGGGAATGACAGAAAAAAACAGAGATGACAACAGGGGTGTAATGGAAAGGAATAAAATAATAAATGAAACGGAAAATAATCTACATCTTAATACTCCTCGCTCTCGTCTTCGGAACATTCTCTCCGCTTATTGGAGCGGATACGGCCTATGCCGCGGAAAAAGACGAGCCGGCCTTTTTCGGCACCTGCTTCAAATTTGGCATAACATCAGGAGGAACCATTGACCCCATAGGATGCGTCGCGGTTTTCAGCAATGTTTTTCTCGGAATTGTCGGAAGAGCGCTTTGGGTAGCCGGAATCGTTTTTGATTGGTCTTTGAAATACACAATCAATCTCAACGAAATGCTCCGGATGATGCCTATAGTGGATAAAGGCTGGATAATTTTCCGCGATCTTGCCAATGTTTTCTTTATTTTCATCCTTCTTTTCATGTCCATCAAAACAATTCTGGGGCTTCAGAACTGGAATGAAAAAAAGGCAATAGGAGGAATTATTCTAGCAGCCATTCTCATCAACTTTTCTCTTTTCGCCACCAAGCTTATCGTGGATTCATCAAACATTATCGCTCTCCATTTTTATAATCTGATCGTAGAGGCTCCGCCAGGAGCAACTATTTCCGACAAAGCAAGCGGTCTTTCCGACCGCTTCATGAACGGCCTGCGCATCCAATCCCTTTACGACATCAAAAAAATTGACGGGCCGGTTACCAGCCAAATGATCAGCCAGACATTAAGCGCGGATAAAGCGCCAATTACCATGCATAAAGTGGCCCTTATAAGCATCTTTGGAGCTATTTTTATTTTGATTGCCGCTTTCATTTTCTTCGCCGCTGCTATTCTTTTCGCCGTCCGAACCGTCGTTCTTATGTTCCTTATGATGACTTCTCCTATCGCTTTTATGGCTTTTGCTCTGCCTAGCCTTTTTGGAAACCTCTCAAGAACATGGTGGAGTATGCTTTGGAGCCAGTCATTTTTCGCCCCGATTTACCTGATTCTTTGCTACATTGTTGTAGCTGCCATAAATTCTGAAGCATTTAAAACCTGGATTTCACAAGCTAGTTTTTCCGGAGCGTTCGCCAGCCAGGACGGAAGCTCGGTTGTCATTATTTTCAATTTCATCTTCCTCGCCATTATCCTCACTTACTCTTTGGTGATGGCAAAAAACTACGGAGCTGTCGGAGGAGGTATGGTTATGAAATGGGGGCAGTCGGCACAGAAGTGGGGACAGGGGGCTATC
>CAYGHQ010000066.1:0-5160 GCA_964349845.1 uncultured Candidatus Saccharibacteria bacterium | reverse complement strand
GGCATTTGGAGCTTTATTTCCGCCTGCGCGGATCCGCAAGGGCGGAAGAAATTAGATCAATTAGGTCAATTAGAAATTTAAAAAATGAATTTAGATAACTTTTTTTCTCCAAAATCTATCGCCGTAATCGGCGCTAGTTCCGACAAAACCAAGGTCGGCTTTGCTTTGGTATCCAATCTTCTTTCCGGCAAAAAAGCGGAAATTTTTCCCGTAAACATCACCGAAAAAGAAATTTTGGGATTAAAAACATACAAATCTGTTACAGAAATTCCGGAGCAGATTGACCTAGCTCTTATTGCCGTTCGCGCCGATATTGTTCCGCCTGTTCTTGAAGAATGCGCGTCAAAAAATATAAAAAATGTCATTGTTATTTCAGCGGGATTCAAAGAAGCGGGAGAAAAAGGAAAAGAGCTGGAAGAAAAAATCAGAGAAATAGCAGGGAGAAATAATCTTGCCCTTCTGGGTCCGAACTGTCTGGGAATAATCAATCCAAAAAACAATTTCAATGCCTCATTTTCCGCCACAAAGCCCCTCTCCGGAAAAATCGCTTTTCTCTCCCAATCTGGAGCGCTTGGCACTTCCCTTTTGGATATGGCGAACGAGGCTGGAGTCGGATTTTCCAAATTCATAAGCCTTGGAAACGAGGCATCTCTTGGAGAATTGGAGTTTTTGGAATATTTGAAAGACGATCCCGACACGAGCGCGATTTTGATTTATCTGGAAAAACTATCGGATGGAAAAAGATTTATGGATATTGCTTCAGAAATCACAAAAACAAAACCTATGGTTGTTCTCAAGGCCGGAAGAAGCAGCCGCGGAGCGGCTGCTGTCGCCTCGCACACCGGATCCCTCGCCCCCGAAGATAAAATCTTCTCCTCCGCCTGCCGGCAATCCGGAATTATCGCCGTAGAATCCATCCGCGAATTTTTCAATATGGCCAAACTTTTCCAAATTGGGATTTTAGAGCCGTTGGAGAAAATAGTTATTCTTACAAACGGGGGAGGCCCGTCCGTTGTCGCCACTGATTTAATTGATCTCTCTAAATCTCTTTCTTTAGTAGAATTTTCGGATTCCACCCAAGAAGAATTGCACAAAGTCTTGCCCCCCATGGCTGCTGTCGGAAACCCGGTGGATATTATTGGAGATGCTTTGGCTTCCCGCTACGAAGAGGCTTTGAAAATAATTTGCGCGGAAAAAGACACCGACGCAATAATTTTGATTCTTACACCACAAAGGATGACAGAGACTCCAGAAACCGCGAAACTTCTCGCAACTTATCGTCTAAAGAAGCCTATCATCCCTGTTTTTATCGGGGGACCATCCATTGAGTCGGGTCGGAAGATTTTGAAAGAAAAAGACTTGGTTAATTTTAATTTTCCAGTAGACGCGATTGAAGCGCTGGATAATCTCGCATCGGTGTCTTCCTCCTTCCCTGCTTTTTCTTCTCTTCCTTCTCCCCTGCCTGAGGGGAGATGTCGGTACTCCGACAGAGAGGTGGGAGAAAATTCTGTAACAACTCTCTCCCACCCCCTCGGCTCGGAAGACCTCGCCTCTCCCCCTCTGGCAGGGGGAGAGGGAAGGGAGGAAACCCGCATGCTCCCCTTCTCCGACATGACAAAAATTCTTTCCGATTTCGGAATCTCTCTCGCTGGAATTTTAGCAAAAGAAAAATCAGAGTTGGCAAAAGCAATTTCCGATTTAGGCGAAAGTTTTTACGCTATGAAAGCAATTTCTCCGGACATAATCCACAAAACAAATTCCGGAGCGGTAAAACTCCATATTAAAAATTTGGAGGAAGCGGAAAATGCATGGGAAGAAATTATCACCAAGAACCCCGATGCCAAATTAGAAGGAATGCTTATTCAAAAAATGGGCGAAGGGAAAGAAGTGATTATCGGCATGAAGCGAGACCCTATTTTCGGCCCAACAATCTTATTTGGTCTGGGTGGCATTTTTACAGAAATACTTAAAGACACATCGCTCCGCGTGGCGCCCATAGATAAAGAAGAGGCTCTGCGAATGATTGGAGAATTAAAAGGTATAAAAATTTTGGAAGGATCGCGCGGGGAAAAATCAGTCAATTTGGATTCTCTAGCTGACCTCCTCGTCAAAATTTCCTCCCTCTCCCTCGCCCATCCGGAAATAAAAGAAATTGATTTGAATCCGGTGATGGCGACCCCCGATTCCGCCGAAGTCGTTGACGCGCGATTTATGGTTTAGCTGTCTTAAATTCTCTCTTTTCCCTGTCTTAATTCTCCCTTTCTTAAAAGGTGAGGAGCGTAGCTCCGCAAGACTCTTTCAGTCCGAATCTGTGAGGACGAAAGAGTGAACAGCTCCTGTAAGGAGTACTTCGTCTTCGGAGGGAGGGATTTTATTGGGATGGGGATTGAATAAAATCCTCCGGTTGGACTACCAACCACCTCCTTTAATAAAGGAGGAATTAAGACCTCGTTGCATTAACTCAATGGGCACCATCCGCCGGAGTCTTCGGAGGCGGATGGTGCCCATTTGTCTCTTCTCTTGCCCTAATCCCTAGTCCCTAACCCCTATGCCCTATTTTGTGCTTATTCCTAGCCCTCTTTTCCCCCTCCCCCAAAGAAAATGAAAGAAAAGCGCAAAAACGCTTGACTTTTTTCACATAATCTGCTACACTAGAAAAGGAAAAGCAGGACATTTAAAATAGTTCAAAAAGTTTTATTTTTTCTGACTTTTAGAAAGTACTTTAAACAAAACAATTGGATCAAAATTCCCATGAAAGATACCCTGATATCACTCGACAGTAGTGATATAAATACTATTCAGAACGCTATAGCTCAAGATCGTATTACCATTGAGGAAAATGGTGGTAAATTTTCTTTGAAACCGAATACCGTGTTGCGACTGGAATGGCCACACTCATTAAATCTTTGTGTTAGCGAGACCGACATCGAGGATTACGAAATTCCTTTTGAGGGCGGTATGGAGATTCCGCACGGAATCTCAGTGCAGCTCATGCTCACCGATCTCAGTGATACAAATATTATTACCAGAGTGGCCTTGGCAAAAGTCTCTAGCCTCAAAATTTACGCAGACTTTCCAGATGAGCAAGTTACATTCGAGCTTGTTTCTCCCCGAGGAGCGGTCTACGGGGCACAATCGGTCTCCATATACGAAAAAGAACTAGAAAAGTATTTTGTCATCGAAGAATGATTATTATCGATTACACACTTCAAACTGGCGAAACAAATTTGTCTCGCCGGTTTTTTATTTTCCCAAGTTTTAATTCCTCCTTTCTTAAAGGAGGTGGCCCCGCATAACTCGGGGCGGGGCGGAGGATTTAAAATAAACAAAATCCCTCCCCCATAAGAATGGGTACTCCCTTTACTCCCACCCCTCTCGCTCGAAGACTCGCGTCTCCCCTCAGGCAGGGGAGATGGGGAGAATTAAGACAAGAGAACCTTTAAGTCAAAATTGGGGTCGGAAATTTCGGATTCATGGCCGGAAACTTTGATATTTTTTTCAATAAGTTTAGCAAGAACCGATAGCTCCCCCGTGCGATTTATTAAAGTAGCTCCGACTAATTCGTTTTTATCATCAACAATAATCCGACCGTATGAATTTATCTCAGGAGACCCGCGAGGAATAATAGTCCTATTCCCATTACAAGAAACATCTCCCACAAAAGCAATGCTCACACCGAATCCCTGGGTTGTGTAAAAAGAAACGAATTTAAAAGGTTTACGATCTCCCAACATATTTAGTCCGGCAATTCTTCCCTGCTCCCTGGCATTTACCCAATTTCCCATTTGGATATTTTCTTCCAAAAGCAAGTCCTTGTATTCGGCAATATCTCCAGCCGTCCAGACATCCGGCAAATTTGTCGCCAAATATTCATCGGCAACAATTCCTCGATTCGTGGATACGCCGTCTTTTTTAAGCCACTCAATCTGATTCACCACCCCGATCCCAAACATAAGCAAATCGCATTCTATTTTTGTTCCATCTTTTAAAACTATCCCTTCAACATTTTCACCTCCCACAATCTCGGCAATTTCTGTTTTCTTTAAAATTTTTACTCCGCCTTTTGTAAGCGCATCCTCAATCATCTTGCCGGATTTTTCATCCAAAGTCGGCTCCCAAAAATATGACTCGCGAAGAAGCAAGGTGGTATCAAGTCCGGCCATCTTGAGAAGGTCAGCCATTTCAAAGCTGATAAATCCTCCGCCCACCGTAACCGCTTTCTTGGCGGATTTAATATGCTCCATAATTTGCTTGCCGTCTTCCAAAGTGCGAAGGTAGTGGATTCCCTTTTTGTCAGCGCCTGGCACGTCTGACTTTCGCACCCCCACGCCGGTTGCTATCAAAAGTTTTTCATACTGGATTTTTGCGCCATCAGAAAGCGAGAGCATTTTCTCACTCGCATTTAAATCCACCGCCACTTTCCCGCCTAAAAAATTGATATTATTTTTCTGATACCAATCCTGGCCTTTCAAATAAATCTGTTCAAAAGGAATTTTTCCCAAAAAGAAATTAGGCTTGGAGAGCATGACGCGGGAATACAAAAGATACGGCTCGTCGTTCACGACCGCAACCGTACCTTCTTTGTCCTTTTCGCGAATGGTCTCTGCAGCGGTCACACCAGCTACGCCACCGCCAAGGATTAAGTACTTGTATTTTTCCATAAGGTCTTTTGTCATTCCCACAAGTGGGTCTTCCTTCCCCCCTCAGTCGAGGGGGGATTGAGGGGGGAGGTGTTAATTTCAACACCCCCTCCAACTCCCCCTCATCTGAGGAGGAGAGGAGACCCCGCCTTCGCGGGAATGACAGAGTGATTATTTAGGAAAAACCTGATTACCACTTTTATCAAACAAAAGTATCGCTTTTGTCGGACACGATTCCGCGGACATTATTAAAGTCGCGTCATCAACCGAATCCGCCCCTGTCACTACCGCTTTATTCTCATTATCAAGCTCATAAGTCGTCCCTGAGACAGCTATGCATGACGCCGCGCCGATGCAGAGATCACGATCAACGACAATCTTGCCAATATTTGAGTCCGCACGATTTCTCACATACTCTTTTGTGTTTGCCATAAATTATCTAAATCCGAAATCCGAAGCACGAAATTCGAAACAAATTCTAAATTCAAATATAAAAAATTCAAAACAAGAGTTATCTTTG
>CAYGHQ010000065.1:0-5269 GCA_964349845.1 uncultured Candidatus Saccharibacteria bacterium | reverse complement strand
GTCTTTATCTGTGAAAATTCCGCATGAAAGGCTGGATTTGAATATAACGGAAGATATAGCAGAAGAGATTGGACGAATTCGCGGATACGAATTCGTCCCGCAGAAGGTCGCAGACTTGACGCAGACTAACGCAGATAAAAAAACCAAAAATAATGAGTTTGAAGTGGAGAAATCTGTAAAGGTGATTTTAGCTGGATTGGGTTTTTCGGAAATGTACGGATACTCGTTCAGAAATAAGGGCGACATTGAATTGGCAAATCCTTTAGCGTCCGACAAGGGCTTTTTAAGAACGAGTTTGGCGGAAGAAATGAAAGAAAAGTTGCAGTCCAATTTGCAATTCAATTTATTCGATAAGGAGCCGGTTAAGCTTTTTGAGATTGGGAATATTTTTAGCGAAGAAGGGGAGTTTACTCATTTAGCTATTGGATCAGCCTACAAAACGAAAAAGTTAAATAAAAGCAAAGAAGATACATCAGGAGCGATCATGAAAGTTTTGGAAAATTTCGGAATGGAAGAAAAATTTGCCCATGGATTCTTGGTAAAAGCTTTTTATACTGACACTTTTTCTATTATTGAATTCAATTTTAATAGGCTTATAGAAAAACTTAAAAAAGCACAGGATCTGGTAAATCTTAACTGGGAATCATTTCGCGCCGGAGATAAAAAATACCAAAAAATTTCCGCTTTTCCGCGGGTTGTCCGGGATATCGCCTTTTTTGCTTCCCCTGAAACTTTACCGGAAGATGCCGTAAAAATTATAAAAGAAAGCGCTAATACCGACTTGCTAATAATCGGCCCTGTTCTCTTTGATGTGTTTGAAAAGGACGGCAAAAAATCAATGGCCTTTCGGATGGTTTTTCAATCCCACGAAAAAACTCTTTCGGACGATGAGGTAAATAACATAATGGAGAAAATTTATAAGGCTATTACCGAAAAAGGATGGAAAGTAAGATAACTTCCTACCCCCTCTATTTCGCTATTTGATTTGATCGGCTTTTATGGATACTGATTCAGTTTAATTCATAAAAATTTAATTCATAAAAATCAATAAAGTAAAAAGTGGCGTATAATACTGCGATCGCAGTATTATACGCCAAGAAATTATGGGAGTATTGGAAAATGAAGTAAAAAGAAAAACTCGGAATACAAAAATCAAGAAGGCTATATTGTATTCAATAGGAGCCGTTGGTTTTTTAGCGGCTGTATCAATGAATCCCAGCGTTTTGAAAATCCTTCTCAAAGAAGGATGGAAACAGACAAAAAGAGATTACAAGAGAACGGTTAATGAAAGCACATCTCGCCTTCTTAGAACTGGGCTTATAAAATTTGAAGAGACACCCAAGGGAAAATTTATAAGACTGACAGAAAAAGGAAAAAAAGAGTTTGAGATGATTGAAAGCGGCAGGTATTCGCTAAAGAAACCGAAAAAATGGGATGGAAAATGGCGGATGATTATTTTTGATATCAAAGAAAAAAGAAAAACGATAAGGGAAAAACTGCGGGAGACTCTTGGTAACATCGGATTTGTTAAGTTGCAAAATAGTGTCTGGGTCTACCCTTATGACTGTGAAGATTTTATAATACTTTTAAAATCAGATTTTATGATTGGAAAAGAAGTTCTTTATGTAATTGCGGACAAGATTGAAAATGATAAAAGCCTAAAAAACACTTTCAATCTTAGTTAGTATTGATTTTGGTTTTTTGCTTTTTCTATGTCTTTTTTCTTAATTTTACCCTCAGTTACCTTTTGGCGTATAATATTGCGGTCGCAATATTATACGCCAAAAATGAAAAAAGAAAAAAGCCGGTTTGCTTGCGCGAACCAGCTTTGAAAATGTGCTAGATCCAGTCAAAAGCTGGAGATTTGTTTTTGATCCTGTGACGAATCAAGGGAAAGGTAATCAAACTGCATGTAACTACCATATATATAGGCAGGATGTAGTTTGAAAATGTATGCTCTTTAATTGCGAAAAACACTATTCCATAAGCTATTACAAACATTCCCCAAGCAAATGGCCGGTCTCCTTCAGGCGTTTTCCAAACAAAAATTATGGTAGGAATTGCCGCGATGGTATCGGCGATCAAAGCTAAACACAGGGCGTAAACTGACAGTTCCTTGTTTCCTTGAACGAACCACCACAGAATTATTGAACCGATTCCTGTGATTGCGCAGTAAACTTCCAAGGGTGTCGGTTTATGTTTTTCTCCTCTCCATAATACTAAAATAGTAATGAGGAGAGGATTTATAAAACCGAATACTGCAGGCCAAATGTTTGTTGTCGCTCCTGAACTTTTATAAGTTAGAAGGATAGCTAAGCCAAGAAGCGTCCAAATACTCCAGCTCGCCGCATTGGGTCGGATTTTACGTTGATATGTTCTGATTGCGTAGGGAATGACACTAACTGCCACTAAAATTCCGGAAATCAGTCCAATTGTTTCTTTCAAATTATCCTCCTTGTTTTTAAGGTTCAACCGCCAATTTACCTACTGTTTATATTGGCAAATCATGGTCATTTTGTCAACCCCGTAGTGAAATTTTGCTTTGCTTGATAGTTTTTCAAAAGATTCCCTTTCTGGCGTTAAGACTTGTACAAAAGTAAGAGATTCTTCCCTAAAATCAAATGTTGCAAACAAAAACTAAAGCAAAATTCTACTACGGGGTCAAGGAAATTTCCGGTTTTTACAATCCACAGGAACACGAAAAAATGCTTTCATTTTGAAGGGAAATTTGCTATAATTTAAGCATAAAAATAGCTTAAGGCGGTTTTAATTTGTGTCAAAATTATGGTTTACCCCGTTAATTTTTTTACCAAAAAACGGCTTATTTTAACGGGATTTCTATGACATTGAATAATTCTTAAAAATTATGGCAAACAAAGTAAAAAATTTAACGGGGCGAGAAACAAAAGATAAAAAGACAGATGTGAAGAACGGAAGCGGACACCACTATACAGCCGATTCCATCACCGTTTTGGAAGGATTGGAGCCGGTCAGAAAGCGTCCCGGTATGTATATTGGGACGACCGGACCGGACGGACTTCATCACCTTATTACGGAAATTTTTGACAACTCTCGCGATGAAGCGATGGGCGGTTTTTGCAATGACATTGAAATTGCCCTCCTTCCTAATAATTGGGTGAGGGTTACTGATAACGGCCGAGGAATTCCCATTGATACGCACAAACAGACAAAAGTTTCCGCTTTGGAAACAATTATGACCACTCTTCACGCTGGAGGAAAATTCGGCGGGGATGCGTCAAGCTATAAAGTTTCCGGCGGGCTTCACGGAGTCGGAGCTTCCGTTGTCAATGCTCTTTCCGTTTATATGAAAGTTTTAGTTCATCGAGATGGCGGGGTTTATATGCAGGAATACAAGCAGGGAAAAAAGAAGGCATCAGTCAAAAAAATAGCCCCGTCAAAATTTCATGGCACGATTGTTACGTTTGAAGCTGATCCTGAAATTTTTCCGGAAATAAAATACGAGTGGGGGAGGGTCGTAGATCACATGCGCCAGCAGGCATATCTTGTGAAAGGCCTCCGGATCTCGGTTTTGGATTGCCGCAATTACGAGGGCGACATCAATGACGAAAAATCTTTTTATCTTCGCGAGCTTGGATTGGATGTTCCCTCCGAATCTTTCTATTTTGAAGGAGGACTTTCTTCTCTTGTGAAATTCTATAACCGGACTTTTAAGCCGATGCACAAAAATGTTTTTTATATTGAAAAGGGTGGAGAAGGGGTTGAGTCGGTGGAAATTTCTCTCCAATATGTAGATGACATTTCTTCCCGCATTTTGCCTTTTGCCAATAATATTTACAATCCGGAAGGCGGAACTCACATCACCGGATTCAAAACCGCTCTTACGAGATCTCTCAATAACTACGCCCGCAAGAACAACATTGTCAAAGAGAACGATGACAACTTTACCGGAGAAGATGTTTTGGAAGGAATAACCGCTGTAATTTCAGTGAAGCTTCGGGAAATCCAATTTGAAGGACAGACAAAAGCTAAGTTGGGAAGCATGGAAGCGCGCGGGGCGGTAGAAAATGTTTTCGGAGACGCCTTCGGGGCTTTTCTTGAAGAAAATCCCGATGAAGCGAGGGCGATCATTAACAAAGTTATTCTGGCTTTGAGAGCAAGGAAGGCGGCTAAGGCGGCTAAAGATAGTATTTTGCGAAAAGGCGCTCTTGAAGGAATGACTTTGCCCGGGAAGCTCGCGGATTGCCAGAGCAAGGATGCGTCAGAATCGGAAATTTTCGTGGTGGAAGGGGATTCGGCCGGAGGCACGGCCAAAATGGGGAGAGATAGGAATATCCAAGCTGTTCTTCCGTTGCGGGGAAAAATCTTGAACATTGAGCGCGCTCGTTTGGACAAGATGCTTGCTTCCGAGCAGATTAAAAATCTGGTGGTGGCTTTGGGGACAGCTATCGGGGATACGTTTGATATTTCCAAACTCCGCTATCATAAAGTAATTATTGCCACAGATGCCGATGTAGACGGAGCGCACATCCGCACTTTGATTTTGACTTTGTTTTATAGGTACTTCCGGCCTCTTTTTGATGGCGGATATGTTTACATTGCCCAGCCGCCGCTCTACAAGATTAAAAGGGGCAAGGAAATCTTTTACGCATATTCTGATGAAGAAAAAAATAAGATAGTGGGGAAGGATTCGGCCGAAATTGAAGAGACGGAGTCAATTGAAACAGACGAGGAAACGGAAGAAAATGGAGAGGGAAAAGTTGTGAAGACGCCAAAAATTTCTATTCAGAGATACAAAGGTCTTGGAGAAATGAATTCGGAAGAGCTTTGGGAGACAACCATGGATCCGGAAAAAAGAATTTTAAAGCAGGTAAATGTGGAGGATGCCATAGAGGCTGATAAGGTTTTTGACATTTTGATGGGTACGGATGTGCCAGCAAGAAAGAATTTCATTCAGACGAATGCGCAGAAGGCGAATATCGACATATAAAAGGCGCTCGGATTATTCCAAAATTTAACACGCATAAAAATTCCGCGAATTTGCTTTGAGGGCAAATTCGCGGAATTTTTTGCTATGCTCAAGGCAATTTCTGTCAAGAACCTCCCGCCCCTTCGGGGCTTCGGTCATTGACAGAAATTGCCTTTCCGCAATGTTAAATTTTGGAATAATCCTCGCTTGGTCGGGAGACGTCTTTTTCGTTTTCATTTCCTAATTGACTGCTCGAGGCTTCCCAAAAATGAAAATCTTGCTTGGTTGGGAAAAGAAAGCTTTGCTTCTTAGGGGAATGGG
>CAYGHQ010000064.1:0-5412 GCA_964349845.1 uncultured Candidatus Saccharibacteria bacterium | reverse complement strand
ATTCGGCAAAATCCGGAACTCAATTACGGTAACCTTTAATTATGGCCTATATCGCCCCGTTAGAAAGTTAACTTTGTGTATAAGAAATTATAAAAAATATCGGTTACCAACATAACTTCTTTATTCCAATGAAAATCATTATTAACTTTCTAACGGGGTCAATTAACAACTTTTTCAAAACCATTTTCTCTTTTCTCCCCCACCTCCCCTCAGACGAGGGGAGGTGCCGGTACTCCGGCGGAGGGGTGTTGAAGAAAATCCCTCCCCCCGAAGACGGGGTACTCCCTTTAAAAAAGGGAGAATTAAGACCTTGTTGCATTAAATCTCCCTTTTTTAAAGGGAGTGGCGAGTCCACGAGCCGAGGGATTTTCTTTGATGGGCACCATTTCTTTGATGGGCACCATCTGCGGAGTCGGCGGAGCAGATGGTGCCCATCTGTCTTCCTCCTTTTCTTCTCCCTTTTTTCCCTTTTCTTTTCCCCTTCCCCCCTCAGTCGAGGGGGGATTGAAGGGGGAGGTGTTCTTTTCCTTTTAACCCCCTTTTATCCCCTTAAGGCCGAAGCTTCTTTGATCACCGGCAAAACCCCCTCCTCCCTCCAAAAAGGTCTCGTCGGCCACTGGACATTTGACGGTCCCGACATGAAATCCAACGTCGCCGACCGCTCCGGCTCCGGCAACACCGGCTACATGAAAGGCTTTACCTCGACAAGCTCGGCACAGGCACCCGGCAAACTCGGCCAGGGGTTGAAGTTTAACGGAAATTCTAACTATATAACAATGGCTTCTCCGAGCATTTCAAGTGTGACGACGTATGCATTTTGGGTGAAAACTATAAGTACAAAAGGTGTTCCATTCCACACTGGTACTAATGTTGGTTCAGTGGGGGCAAGGTTTTGTCGTATAGGCGGGGTTACTGCAAAAAAAATAAATTGTTCAGTGGATGGCTCTTCGAGTGGTTCAGCTGAATCCACATCTAATATTAATGATGGAAAGTGGCATCATATCGCATTGGTAAGTACCGAATCTATCCAAACTCTATACTTTGACGGAGTTGCTGAGGGACATGCAACTGAAACTTTGAATACCGGCTCGGCAAACAATACTTTTTTGGGTATGTCATATACTTTCGATTCCATATATAAATTTCCCGGCTCCCTCGACGACGTCCGCATCTACAACCGCGCACTCTCCGCCTCCGAAGTCAAAAAACTCTACCTCATGGGACAGAGCGAAGTGAACGCCCCCTCTTCCCAAGCTGACAGAAAAGAACTCATGGCCCACTGGACAATGGATGGCAACGATGTCGTCCGAAATGTCCGCGACAGCTCATCCAAAGGAAACACCGGCTACTTCCGCATGGGCACAACCGGAGTTACATCCACCACCACCGCCAAGACGATGGGGAAGCGCGGCCAGGCTCTTTCCTTTGACGGCATCTCCGACCTCATCCGCGTCCCTCATTCCACATCTATCGCCGTTACCGACAGGGCTACTGTCGGGGGCTGGGTCTACATTGACCGATGGAAAGAATCCGACATTTTGGAAAAAGGAGGAACCGGAGGATATGTTTTCTGGAACGACACCGCCACGGGCAAAATCACCTGGGGCGAGCAATCTGACGCCGACCATCAAGTCGCTTCCATAACCGCCGGCGCAAGTCTGGTCAAAAAATGGACGCACATTATCGGTACTTACGACGGAGCGACTTTGAAAATTTATCTGAATGGCGTTCTTGATAATTCCCGCGATGTCTCCGGCATTTCCTTCTCCAACGGCAACGTCCTCAACTTGGGCTACGGAGGCGACGGATATTTCAAAGGGAAATTGGACGACATCCGCATCTACAACTACGCCATGAGCGCGGACGAAGTCCGCGCTCTCTACGGCGGCTCCACCTTAACCGCCAATGTCACCTCCGACTCCATCTCCAAAGGCCTCGTCGGCCACTGGACATTTGACGGAAAGAACTATGGAACGGGCGCGAATGGCGTCATTGATTCAAGTGGTAATGGATACCACGGCACGCAATATCATAATCCAATTCCAGTGATGGGAAAAATTGGCCAGGCGCTCTCGTTTAATGGAATCACAACAAATAATCAGGGCAGTATGGTTCAATTGCCTATCGGATTTAATAACGCTATAAGTAGCACTACGGGAACAATCAGCACTTGGGTTAAGATAGATAATTGGCAAAAAAAAAGGAACGAGCCTATGGTTTTGTTATATTACCAGGGCACTCACTACACTCAGCTTAATCGTACTACTAGTAATACAATTAGAGGTGGAGCGACGGTAGCGGGTAATAACTATTATTCATCCTATACAATACCAAGCACTTTTTCTGGCTGGCATCATCTAGCTTTTACTTGGAATTCTAACACAGGCAATATCATATTATTCGTAGATGGACAAACAGCCAACACGGTGACTGGTTTTCCAGGTCTATATAAGTTGCCATCATCGTCTTTATCTAATTGTTTTGGAGTATTGTATTGTAATCCGGATAATATTGCCACAGCCTTATACGGCTCCCTCGACGACGTCCGCATCTACAACCGTTCCCTCTCTCCCTCCGAAATCAAACACCTCTATTTAATGGGTAAGTAGATTAGTCTATATTCTGAAATCTGTAGAGGCTAAGCCTCCGCAAATGGCTAAGAATAAGGGTTTGCGGAGGCTTAGCCTCTACAGATTTCTACAAAATCTATAAAATTAATACAATTTAATATAATAATAATATGAGAAAAGAAGAAATTATTGAAGGAGATTTTGTTCATGTGGTGATAAGGGGCGCTCATGGGTGTTCTATTATTCGGGACGATGCTGATTGTTGGAGAATTTTGCTTAATCTTCTTCATTTTAACGATTCTTCTCCAGTACCAAACACTTGGTTTAGGGATTTAATGGATTTGAAAATTGCCAATACTTTTAAAAGACCTCCCTCCTGGCCGGACAGAAAACCGCTTACGGCCATAATTGCTTTCAGTCTAGTTGGAAACCATCTTCATCTTTATCTTAAAGAAATAACTGAAGGAGGAATATCAAAATTTATGCACAGGTTGGGAACTGGAATTGCCGGCCACTTCAACTCAAAATATAAAGAGAAGGGGAGTTTATTTCAGGGACCATATAGGGCGAGAATCATAAGAGATGATAGATATCTTCGCTACGTTCTGGCCTATATTCAAGTTAAAAATCCTTTTGAATTGTATCCTGGCGGATATGAAAAAGCCTGCAATGAATTTGACAAGGCGTACGAGTGGGCGAGTAACTATCCATATTGCAGTTTGGGAGATTATGAAGGAAAAAGAAACTCGCCGATTTTAGATAAAGATCTTTTAGGGGAAATTTTTGCGGAAGAAAATTTTAAAAGTTTTGCTAAGGATTTTTTGGAGGGAAGAAATATAAAAATTTTTGGGGAGGAGGAAGATGTTTCGTTTAAAGATAACGAACCAGTAGCGAGTGTTCTTCAGAGCTGTTTTATAGAATAATCTGTAGAGGCTAAGCCTCCGCAAATGGCTAAGAATAAGGGTTTGCGGAGGCTTAGCCTCTACAGATTTAAAATGGGAGATATATAGTTATCCACACCCTATAATATTGAGGTATTTTTAAGGTTTGCTATACTTATTTCAGTTTCTTATACTTTTATATAATAAAATGAAATACACCGAAATACTACAAAACATTAAAGAACCTATTTTTTCTCTTCAAGATTTGGCTATGCTTGGGCAAAAGGTTATTCCTTCCCAAATTTCGGAAATGGCCAAAAAGGGCGATCTTATAAGGCTTAAAAATGGCATTTACGCCATATCTTCAAGACAAAATGAGATATCAATGGAACACGTCGCTTTTCGCCTGTATTCTCCAAGCTATGTAAGTCTTGAATGGGCGATGCACAAACACGGTCTTATGCCCGATGTTCCTTTTAATGTTACATCAGTCTCTCCGAAGCCGACTCGCGCTTTTAAAAACGGCAAAGGAACTTTTTTTTATAGAAGCATAAAACGGGATTATTTTTTCGGATACGAAAAGAAAGAAGATAGAGCCGGTCAGCCATATTTATTGGCAGAACCGGAAAAAGCTTTGCTGGATTATTTTTATTTCAATCTGCCTTCTCTCAAAACCAAAGGCGATATTGAGGGGCTTCGCTTAAACCCATTCACCTTAAAAGAGCTTGATGTAAAGAAGATCGGGTCGTATTCAAAAATGTTCAATAATAAAAGCCTTGATTATTTAGTTTTATGCTTACTCCAGATCAAATAAAAAATTCTTTCGGGGAAGATATATTTGCCAAAAATCCGCGGGGGGCTTTAGTGGAATATCTCCAGTATGAACTCCTTGATTCTCTTTTCAAACAAAAAGAATCAGAAAAGCTGTCTTTTATCGGAGGAACGGCCATTCGTATTGTCTATGACAGCCAAAGGTTTTCTGAAGATTTGGACTTTGACAATTTTGGGTTAAGTTTTGAAAAATTCGGAGCTCTTCTTGAAAAAACGGCTGATGACATGAGAATTAAAAATTTTGAGATAGAATTGCGAATGGTGGAGAAAATGGCTTATCATTGCTACATTAAATTTCCCGAAATTTTGTTTCAGCATAAACTTAGTCCGTTCAGAGACGAAAAAATTTTAATCCGCGTGGATACGATGCATAAGAGCGTTGATTCCCGCCCGGCTCTTGTTACGCTTAACCGCTTTGGCATTTATCGCAAGATTTTTGCAAATCCTCCGGAAATTATTTTGGCGCAGAAAATCATCGCTATTTTTGAACGGGAGAAAGGCCGGGATCTTTTTGATGTTTCGTATCTTTTCAGTCTGACGAATGCTCCAGACTATGAATATCTTAAGAAGCAGGGAGGTTTGCGGGAAGACGGCTTAAAAGAAAAACTTTTGAAAAGGGTCGGAGAATTTGATCTTAAGAAAATGGCCAAAGATGTAGAGCCGTTCCTGATCGTTCCTGAGCAAATAGCCAGAGTGGAAACATTTCCGGAATTTATCAAGGAAAAAATTTAGAGCCTTCCTGTTGATAACTTTTTCTCTTCCTTCTTTTTTGGGATATAATAGGGGGAAATTATAAATTGAAGATAACTTGTTGTTTTTAATTCCTCCTTTTTTAAAGGAGGCCTGCCCGCCATCGCTACGCCCGCCTGCCATCGCAATGCTCAAGCATTAGCGGGCAGGCTCAGGCGTTAGCGGGCGGGTGGCGGTACTCCGCCGGAGGATTTGAATCTAAAATCCCCCAGTCTCCTTTCCTAAAGGGGATTTAAAATTCGTTTTAAATAAATAATATGGCGAAAATAAAAGTGGCGATAAATGGGTGCGGGAGGATAGGGAGGGCTTTTCTTAAGCTGGCCGAGGAAAAAAAAGAAATTGAAGTGGTGGCGGTGAATGATCTGGCGGATGTGAAAAAT
>CAYGHQ010000063.1:0-5667 GCA_964349845.1 uncultured Candidatus Saccharibacteria bacterium | reverse complement strand
TTCATTGTTTTCAAGCTTCAATCTAGTGTCAAGTGTATACTAACCCAGTGCAAAATTTGCGAAAAAAATTATGTTGTGGTATATTTTACAGCGTTGTTCTTTGGTTAAACGGTTAAACCTACAAAAATAAGGAGATAAGTATGGCTAAGTCTGTACACGCCTTGCCTAAGAATTATACTTCCAGAGTAAATCGGCACTGGGCTCGAAGAATTCTAAATCTCGCCGCTACGGGCGGAGAATTGCCGAACGGAGTGGATGCTTCGCATCTTGCTCTTAATCCTGGAACTATTTCCGGGCAAAGGGCTTTGCCAAATCGGGTCGGAAGATAAGCAACGTCCGGCAGAACTTTTTGTTCTGCCGGGCAATTTTATTTCTATTTAATTGGATTGTCTAATGGCGTATAATCTTGCGGTCGCAAGATTATACGCCATTGTTAATTTCCAATTATCTTTAGGAATTCTTTTTCGCTTAAAACCGGCACTCCAAGACTTTCCGCTTTCCCAAGTTTTGATCCAGGGTTCTCTCCCGCCACCACAAAACTTGTTTTTTTGGAAACAGATTCGGAAATTTCTCCGCCAAGCGAGCGGATTTTTTCTTTGGCTTCCTCGCGCTCCATATTTTTCAAGGTTCCTGTCAAAACAAATGTTTTCCCCGAAAGAGGCAGGTTCTTATTTTCCGAAATTTTCACTTCCTCTATTTTTACGAATTTTAGAAGCTTATCCAAAAGCTTATTGTTATTTCTATCAGAGAACCAATCGGCTACCGCTTTCCCGACAATCGGCCCCACTCCGGAAATTCTTTCTAAATCTTCAAATCGCGCTTTCTTTAAATCATCTATTGTTTTAAAACGCACGGCCAAATCATCCGCCGTTTCTTCCCCAACCTGCGGAATGGAAAGAGACACCAGAAGCCTCCGGAGGGTTATGCTTTTGGCTTTTTCAATTGATTTTACAAGATTATCAGCCGACTTTTCGGCAAAACGGGGCAAATTCAAAAGATCGCCCTTTTTCAAACTGAAAATATCGGCAAAAGAAGAAATAAGTTTGCTGTCCAAAAGAAGATCAATAACCTTCGGCCCCAGCCCGTCCATGTCAAAAGCTTTCTTGGAAACAAAATGATAGAACTTCCGGCGCATCTGAGCGAAAGAATTTTTAGAAACGCACCTCCAAGCAACTTCGCCCGGAATTCTCTCTATCCGGCCGTCTTCTCCGCACTCCGGGACATTTTTCGGGAACTCATAGGGTTTCTCTTTTCCCGTTCGCATTTCTTTGACCACCGAAACAATATCCGGTATGACATCTCCGGCCTTTTGGAGAACTACCGTATCGCCCACCCGGACGTCCAATCTTTTTATTTCATCCTCATTGTGAAGAGTAGCGCGAGAGACAGTAGAGCCAGCCACCGAAACAGGCCGAAGCCTCGCAACCGGCGTTAAAACTCCCGTTCTCCCTACCTGAAGAATTATTTCCTCCACTACCGTCGTAACTTGCTCCGCCGGAAATTTATAAGCAACCCCCCACCGCGGAGATTTGCCTGTATAACCCAATGCTTCCTGAATTTTTCTAGAATTTATTTTGATAACGATGCCGTCAAGGCAGTAAGAAAGATTCTCTTTTTTCTTTGACCATTCCTCGTAATATTTTTGGATTTCCCCGATACTGCCAAAAACTTTCCAATGGGGATTGGTCTTGAATCCGAGTTTTTTTAAAAGCAGGAGTTCGCCCGACTGGGTTTCCGGCGACTTAAGACTGGCATCGTCTATGTCGTAAATAAAAGAATCCAGATTTCGGGAAGCAGAAACGCGGGGATCAAGCTGGCGGATGGAGCCGGCGGCCAAATTGCGGGTATTTGCAAAAAGCGGTTCGCCGTTTTTTTTCCTGGTCTCATTTATTTTTTTTAAATCTTCCTTGCTTATCCATACTTCGCCTACCGCCGTAATATTCAAAGGCTCGCTTAATTTCAAAGGAACGCTTCTTATTGTCCGGATATTGGAAGTAACATCTTCCCCTATAGTTCCGTCTCCCCTGGTAGCTCCGCGGGAAAAATTCCCTTTTTCATATTTGAGAATTATTTTAAGCCCGTCAATTTTAAGTTCAACGCAATACTCCAGTTTTTCGCCGGAAAGATCCGCTTTGCGGATGAAATTTTTTATTTTTTCTTCCCATTTTTTAAGTTCTTCCGCGCTAAAAACATCGTCAAAAGACCATTGGCGATGTTCATGAATCACCTTGGCAAACTCTTTGAGAGGCTCCCCTCCCACTCTTTGGGTCGGGCTTTCGGGAGTTATGATTTCGGGATGTTTTTCTTCAATCCCCCGAAGCTCCTCCATCAACGAATCATACACCTCATCCGTAACTTCCGGCGCATCCATAACATGGTAAAGATAGCGATGCTTGTCTATCGTCGCGCGAAGCTTTTCCGCTCTCTCCATAATTTCTTTGGGAATATTTGACATGAGAATATTATAAAGCAGGGATTAGGGTTTAGCCACTAGGGACTAGGGAAGATAAAAAAGACAAAACCCGAATTTGCCAGAGGCAAATTCGGGTTTACCCTAGTGGCTAGTGGCTATTCCCTAGTCCCTTCTTAATATCTCACCCTAATCGCCCTTTCCACCCGGTTCGGGTTGGACAAATTATCACAGTCATTTTTTCCGCGAGATTCAATAATCGTTTCCAAATTATCAAAAGCGTCTTTTCTCTTTGTTACTTGAACTTCAGCGCAGGAAGGAGAAGCGAGAGGAAGAGTGAACTCCGTAACCGCTTTGACCAAGCTTTCCGAAACAGTATTCAAAATAACATCTCCACCGTTGCATTTAATTCTATCCACGCGAGCTCCGCCTTCTCTTGTGGGAAAAACATCGCTTTCCTGAAGATCCCAGTAAAGGGCGCACTCAGCTCCGGAATCAGCCGCGTAAAAAGCGAATTGCGATTCCCGGCCGGCTGAAGAAAGAATAACCTCTTTAACCGCGATATTGGCAATAGAAAGTCCCACCGTAAGAGCCAAGCCTCCCGCGAGAACGGCAAAAAGAAGAGCAAATCCTTCTTTTTTGTTTGTTATGTTATTCCTGCTTCTCATATTTTTTGCTACGTTACAAGTAACCACCTAAAATTTCTAATTGATCTAATTACCTAATTTCTAAACAATACCCAAGCACCAATTCCCAATTGGGATTTTCCTTCTATTGGGATTTTATTAGATCAATTAGGTTAATTAGAAATTAGATTAATTGTTTTAATTTTGTTTCCTCCAATTCAAAATATTCTCTCTGATAGTGAACTGCCTGTCTATCGTTTTTGATTTCCACGATATATAGACGGAAATAACCGCTTCATCCGCGTTTAACAAAGAAACATTCACCCTCCTTGTGTAAGTTGACGGGACCCAGCCGGCATTTGGCGTGTATCCGTATTTTCCTTCCTGATTATTAGCCCCCTTGTTGATATTGAGAAGGCACGGATCCCCCACTCCTATTGGTCCGCACGCTCTTATCTCATAAGTTTTTCCATTGAGACCAAGTCCTATTCCGCACCAATTTCCTCCCACGCACAAATCCAAACCGGAAAGCCAATCTATTTCAGCCAAGTTGTTTTCGTCCCTGGTGTTTCTTACATATTCTATCGCTTCTTGCGCCAGATAATAAGCGGTTATTTGGTCAGCGGCATATCTTGCCGAAGAAAGCCCCTGCTCCGCCACGCTCATGGGGCCGACCACGGCAAGAAGCAGGATGGAGATAGCCACCAATGTTTCCACAATTGAAAACCCACCCATATTGTTCTTAAATTTTAACATTTTTCTTTATTGCGTATTTAAAATTTTTCTTTATTGCGTATTTAAATCCGAAGCACGAAATCCGAAATTCGAAACAAATGAAGCCAAATACGAAAATCCAAAACGGGGAACTCTTCTTTAGGGTTTTAAATTTTGAATTTTCCCCATTTTCAGAGTTTGTTTCGGATTTCGTGCTTCGAATTTCGGATTTTAGTTTTTAAGATCCGGCAGTCTCTGAGACACCAGCGTCTGGATGTTAAAGCAGGATTTATCTATATCTTTTTTCATTACGCACCCTTCCATTATTATAAGGGCGCTCGGCTGTTCCGTGTCCGCCCCCTGCTCCGCTCCTGCAACAAGAAAATATAGCCTGGAAATCGCCACCTCCGGAGCGGTAACGGCAACTTCTCCGAGAGCCGTCTTTTTCATTATCTGCGAACCGGAAAGAGAATACTCCACGACTTCAGTTTTGTTGTTGACGAAAGCCATTGCGTCGTCAAAATTGGGGCAGTCGGAAAGAGAAGGAGCCGAGTTAAAAACAGCCACTGTTCCGCAATGGTAATTGCTTCCCATCCTTATCTCCCTCGTCATGCTCTCCAAAGCGAAACTCAAGTTGTTTATCACGGATTTTATGGTCTGCGCTTTGCGGTTTGCGTCAAGCATTGTGAGAAGAGCTCCGGAAGCGATAACCATAACCACTCCAAAAAGGCCGATAGCGACGATCATTTCAATGATGGTAAAACCAGCAACACAGACCTGTCTTCTTTTTTTAAAAAAGGAAAACATACAAATCGAAAGTTATAGATTAAAAATCCGAAATTCGAAGCACGAAATCCGAAACAAATCCCGAAAATTCTAATGACTAAAATTCAAAAACGGGAATCTTCTTTGTTTAGAATTTTGAATTTTCTTTATTTGGCTTCGTTTGTTTCGTATTTCGTATTTCGTGCTTCGAATTTCTATATTATTATCCCACCTTTTCCCCTGTTTTGAAATACTCTCTTCTGTGCATAAAATCCAGTTGGATTTTACCGTACTTGTATCTGCCCCGTGGACCATACCTCAACAACCCTCATAACGGAACCTCCGAGATCGGAGAGGTAAATTCTTGCCGATTTATAAGGCCGGGCCGGGATGACGGAATTGACCCCCGTATTTTTGAGGCCGTTAGAGTAAGTCCCTATAATTTTCGGCTCCGGATTCGGCCGTTCAAAAATAATATCCAAGGATTGTATTTGAGAGCCTCCGCCGGTCGCCCCATTGCTGCATTCTTCGGCCTTGCCCGTGTTATTGCCGGACGGATCGGTATTGGTATCATTGGACGGCACTCCGGAAAGAACTCCGCAAAACTTGTTTATGGAAGCCTTAAGTATCAAGGAATTGAATTTCAGGCACTCTTCGGAAGTTCCGCAGTTTCCGCCGAAATCTCTCCCATCATATCCTAATGTCCCGCTGACCCCCCCGTTTTCATCCACCAGATAATTTTCCGCGAAAAGAATATAGGTCTGCCGGCCGGCCAGAAAATTTATACCTTGAGAAGAGAATTTTTTTTGCCCGCTGACTAAGGATTCTCTGACCAAAGTGCCTGAAGCCTGGGCATCCCTAATATTGAGAGCCAGATCGTAAGCGGAATTTCGGAGATAAACAGACCCCTCAAAACTCTGGCGATTTATAAGAACCACTGTCGTTATGACGGAAAAAATAGCCATGGTAATCAATAATTCCATTAAGGTAAAACCGTCAACAAAATATTTATTTTTTTTGAGAGAGAGTGGCATAGAGTTATGTTAAATCCGAAACACGAAATCCCTGCCCGCTAGTGCCTCGCGGTGGCAGGCGGGCGAAATACGAAACAAACCCCGTCCGCCCTTGCGGATCCGCGCAGGCGGAAAAATA
>CAYGHQ010000062.1:5569-5678 GCA_964349845.1 uncultured Candidatus Saccharibacteria bacterium | reverse complement strand
TTTTGCGCGATAACCGGTTTCTATTTGGGTATCATTTTGTATGAGAGAAGACTGTCCTTGTTAAGGAATGACCCTCCGTGTTATAATTGGCAGTGAGCGAGGAATAGAA
>CAYGHQ010000062.1:0-5469 GCA_964349845.1 uncultured Candidatus Saccharibacteria bacterium | reverse complement strand
AAAGTAGTCTTTTTCTATTGCGAGCGAACGAACCAATTATATGTAGTCATATAATTGGCAGTGTATTTTAGCGAGGAATAGAAAAAGTAGTCTTTTTCTATTGCGAGCGAACGAACCAATTATATGTAGTCATATAATATGTCTAATGACACATCAAACCACAAAAGAAACTTTGCGTGAAAATCGCCTTGCGATTTCGCTTGCTATCGCGCTAATTCTCATAATTGGCGTTTTTGTGTACGCTTTTCTTAAAATTTCCTCTCTTAACGAGAAGATATCTTCGCTTTCTTCGGATTTGGCTTCCACCACCTTGGCGCTTTACGGAACAACCGGATCTCTCTCGCAGAATCTTTCCGATCTCCGCAGTCAGACTGTTGGACTGTCGCAGACTCTCACGAACACAAATGACAACCTTAGCGCCATTAGAAACCAAGTAGGCGGAGTGGAAGGTACGGTTTCAACTCTTCAGAAACTTGTTGCTACCGATCCGGAATTTCTCAAAAAATATTCCAAAGTTTTTTTTCTGAACGAAAATTACAAACCCGCGCATCTTTCCGTCATTCCTCAAGATTATGTCTATAGCAATACCAAGCAGGAGCAATTTTTGACGGAGGCGTGGCCGTTTTTGCAAAGTCTTTTGACTTCGGCCAAAAATGAGGGCGTAACGATTTTAATAAAATCCGCCTATCGCTCGTTTGCCGAACAGCAAGCTCTAAAATCCGATTTCAGAGTTGTCTATGGCGCGGGCACGGCCAATTCTTTTTCGGCTGATCAGGGCTACTCGGAGCATCAACTCGGGACGGCAATCGATTTTATTACTTCCGGACTTAACGGCGAGCTTTCTGTCGCCTTTGAAAAAACTCCGGCCTTCCAATGGCTTATCGGGAACGCGCACAAATACGGCTTTGAGCTTTCGTATCCCAAAGGAAACGCATACTATATATACGAGCCGTGGCATTGGCGATTTGTCGGCGTGAAGCTTGCTACTTATCTTCACGACAACAATAAAAATTTTTACGATATGGACCAGCGCGATATTGACGCGTATCTGGTGAATTTCTTTGACTGAATTTAAAAAAGACAGAAAACAGCCTCTGGTTATAACCAGAGGCTGTTTTGAATCGGTTAAATGTATATATAGGCAGAAAAACACGGGCTCTTAAGGATTTTCCGCGAAAATAATCTTTTTATTTTATTCATATTTTTAGCGGTTTTTATTGAAACCAGTTCTAGAAATTTGACCCCTTGGTTAAGCCGTCTTTATTTGAAACCAGTTCTACTTTTCTTTGGCTATTTGAACTGAAATAATTTCAGTTTTATTTTCAGAGACGGCCTTGATTTTGTAAATGCCCGGCTTCTCGGGATGCCAAACGGCGGTTTTTCCTTTTCCGATGTAAGAATCTTCCGCGTACCACGACGCTTCCTCGGACGACTTAAGAGGGATTGAAACCGGCTCTTCAAAAAGGATCATATCTTCCGCGTGGGGAGAGAGAATAAGACCGCCCTCCTTCATAAGATTTATATGTTCTTCGGGGATGTCGTCCCGAAGGCCGAAGCTGATGCTTCCGTCCATTAAAAACGCTTTTATCTCCTTCCAAGCGAACGGAGTTTTTCGGTTGTATTCAGAGTTTCCGAGGAGTTCCATCGTCTCGTTCCAAATTCTTCCCGCTCCGGACTGCCCCGTCACTTTTTTAAGAGGCTCGTTCTCGGCGTTGCCGAGCCAGACAACCGCGAGATAATCGGGCGTATACCCAACCGTCCAGCTATCGTGATAATCTCTTGAAGTTCCTGTTTTTACCGCGTAATTATCTTGAGTAAGATTCAGGCTGCTCTCAAGTCCGAACTGCGAAACTCCCGCTTTTCTGTCGCTTAAAATTTTTGTTACGAGTTCCGCGTATTTCGGATCGGCGATTTTTCTTTCTTTGGAGGAAAGAGCCATTGGCGGAAGAACTATTTTCTCTTCGCCATTTTTGTCAAGGTAAAGGTAAAGAGGTTTGAGCGTCCCTCCCGCGGGAAAAAGCGACAGATAATGGGCGAGAGTAAGAGGGTCCATTTCAAGCCCTCCAAGAGCGATGCCTAGCCGGTAATTATCCAAATCTTGCGCCGGAGCGAAAGAAAGATCGCGGAGAAGAAAATCGTAGAACTCGGAAAGGCCGACGTATTCAAGAACTTTAACCGCCGGAGTGTTGTAGCTGTTTGACAGAGCTTCATGAAGCGTAACCTCTCCGTGATAAAGTCCGTCGTAGTTTTTCGGATACAGGGGATAGCCGGTCGCGATCGGGTATTTATACTCCCTGTCCTCCGCCAGAGTGTAAGGACGCAGTCCTTTTTCAAAAGCCTTAAGGTAAATAAAAGGTTTGGCGGTAGATCCTATTGGCCTGGGCTCTATAGCCATGTTGATGCTTTGCCCGTTAGCGATTCCTCCGGGGTTTGGCGATCCCACAATGGCCAAAAGCTCGTTTTCCGGAAGTTTGAGGACTACGATAGCTCCGTTTCGCGCTCTGCTATCCCAGGCTATCCCGATATTCCTCCGCAGTATTTCTCGGAGCCGAGAAGTAAGGTCTTTGTCCAATGTGGTAACGCATGTTTTTTCGCAATTCTCTTTCAGGGATTCAAGCTCAAACGCGGTTTCCGATTTGCGAACGAGATTTTTCGCGGAACGGACCGCTTTTATGCCCGGATCAAACTCCGCGGAAAGAAGGGCGGCTAAAGTTTCGGCGGATTTTTTATTGGCGTTTTTCCAAGGATTTTTCGCGCTCGGGTTCGGCAGCGAGGCGATAAGGGAAATTAATTCCGAATCATTCAGATCTTCCAGATTTTTTCCGAAGTATTCAAGGCTGGCTTCTCCGAATCCCTGAATGTTGTTCCCCAGATAAACCGTATTTGCGTACATCGCAAGAATTTTTTCTTTGGAAAGGAAGATTTCAAGGCTGAAGGCGTAAAAAAGTTCCGCGATTTTCCTGCCGAGAGTCCTTTCGTTTTCGTGGCCGAGCAGATTTTTGGCAAGCTGTTCCGTAATAGTGCTTCCCCCTCCGGAATTTTCTCCGAAAAGGCGGTTTATCGCCGACCGGGCGATGCTTGCCGGATTTACTCCCGGATGAACGTAAAAAAACCGGTCTTCTTTTGCCGTGAGAAACTCTTTAAGGCGATCCGGCAATTTTTCCTTGTAAAGGCTGTATTCTCCTTTGGCGTTCGGCAAAACAGAAATAATTTTCCCGTGCCTGTCTTTTACGATAACTGACTCAAGCTCGTTGTATTTTTTGACAAGGGATTGCTCCATTCCGTAAAGCGCGAAAAAAATAAAAAAGATAAATGCCAAAAAAACGCGAAAAACGGCCTTTCCGCGCCGGGATTTCCGCAATTTTGAGGCGAAAAGGAGAATCTTTCTCAAAGGATGTAAAATTTTTTTTATCACACGAATATAATAGCATTTTCTTAGAGCCAGTTTCAAAAATATTCTTTTGCAAAGGGATTTTCCCGTGAAGTTTTCCGGCCTTTTACTTATCCACAAATTGCCCACATAATTATCTACATAGTCAGATTGACAGGCGTATCTCGCGGGAGTAAGGTGGCTTTAAGCGGAAATTAAGCAAAATTTTTTAAATTTTTTAAAAAATATGAAATATAGATTTTTGTTTGAAAAAGCGTTTATTTTTTTAATAATTCTTGCGGCAAGCGCTCTTTCTTATCCGGTTGCTTCCGCTCAGGCTATTTCCTTGGAGGTAACAAAAATCACTCAGTCGGTTTCCATCGCGATTGCGGACGGCACTTTTCCTCACGGCTGGAAATGGATTTTTGATATTACTGTTCCGGAAAGCGAGACGGTTTTCAAGATGAGATTTGACAATCTCACAAGCGGAACAAATTCTATTTTGGCCGGAGGCAATATCCGTTTTTACTCCGACCAGTCGGGCAATGGAGCTTCTTCTCCAATCTTGATCGGAAGCGCCGGGTCTTACAGCGATCCCTTAAATATTATTTCCTCCGCCGATCTTGATTCCGCGAAAGCGGGCAGACAGATTCAAGTTACGGTTGAAACAAAAGTTCCTTCGGGGACTCCCGCCGGCTCTTATTCCGGAAACTACGGAATAAATACTTCAGCCCCGGCTTCCCCCTTGCCTCTAAATGTCGTGTCGGTTGCGTCTATTCCCGATACAAACGTGGCTTTGGGCACTCCTCTTGGAAGTCTCGCTCTGCCTTCTCGCGTAAATGTTTTCTTGAGCGACGGAAGCGCCGTATCAGCTCTTATTGCCATATGGTCAGGAGACGCGACTCCCTATAACGGGGATGTTCCAGGGACTTATCAATTTTTTGGAACTCTTGTTTTGCCTCCTAATGTTTCCAATACCAGAAACCAGAAAGCTCTAGCGAGGTTCATGGTAGGGAATCCTTCTCTTCCATCAAACGAGTCGTCTTTAAACCTTCTTACTGTAGCCTATAACTTGAATAATGTTCCGCAAACCTTTCCTTTTAACGAGCCTGTGTCTTTGCTCATGACCTTGCCTTTGCCGGCCGGAGTAACAAGCCTGCCTGTTCTCTCTGCGACAGCTAAAGATCCGGGAGCCAATGTGGCGATAACACAAATTTCTTCTTTGCCCGGTACGGCGACGGTGGTTGTAACCGCGAGAGACGGAGTGGCTAAAAATACTTACACCGTGAATTTCACCGGATCATTGGTTTCCGCTCCAGCTCTTTCCTCTATCTCTGTTTCTCCTTCCGGTTTTACTCTCTTTGCCGGACAGACTAGGGCGTTAAGCGCTTCGGGCAGGGATCAATTTGGAGACTCTTTTGCTCTCTCGGAGATCGTGTGGAGTTCGGATCATCCGGAATTTGCCACGGTGGATCAGACTGGATTGGTAACCGCCGTGTCTTTGGGTTCCGCGGTAATCACCGCGGAGAGCGGAGGAAAGACGGGGGGAGCTACGGTAACCGTTTCGGTTCCGGGACCCGGGTCAAGCGACGCGACCCTAAGTTCGTTTACCGTAACATACGGCACCATTTTCCATGGATCTGCGGAATTTACGTCAACAGTACCGGCAAGCGACGGAAGGCTTTCTTATTCGCTGGGTCTTATGGCCGGCACCAATCGGGGGACGGTAACCGCGGTACCCAATAATCTGGAAGCAACGGTAACGGTTGCAAATCCTTCTTCTCTTCCCGGCACGGCTGTTATTGAGGTTGTTTCAAAAGACGGAACGGCTCGGAATATTTACACCATTGATTTGCAAGTTCAGGGGCAATAAACCGCTTTCATTTATGATTAAAAATATCCTAAAAATATCTCTGGCTATTGTTCTGCCATTCCTCTTTGGAATGGCGGAAGCGTCTGAAGTTTCCGGAACAATGTCAAACTTCTTGGATAAGGCAAGCGGATCAATAAGCGGAACAGTTGAAATTCCGGCGCCGCCCCCGCCTCCTCCGCCGGGCGGAGGAGGCGGGGGCGGTCCCACGGGAGGCTCCGGACAGGGG
>CAYGHQ010000061.1:0-5934 GCA_964349845.1 uncultured Candidatus Saccharibacteria bacterium | reverse complement strand
GAATTTTCACAGATAAAGACATCCGATGTCCAAGCCCCAAGAGGACATCTGATGTCTCCAATCCCAACCTTTCCAGAATGTCTGTAGCTTCTTTTTCGGGAATTTCCACGCCTAAAATTTCCGAAATTTCTTTCAGGGAAACTTCAATAACTTTCGGTTTTTTCCATTCGGCAGACGTTGGATAAATATCAACAATGTTCCCTATCTTCAAGCCTTCTCCGCCAATCTGCGAAATAAGTTCAGTGAGTTTAACCATCGCTTCCCCTGCCAGCTCCGGAGAAATTTCATTCTCAAATCTTTTTGACGCGTCAGTCAAAATATTTATTCTTCGCGATGTCTTTCTTGTTTCCGCCGGATGAAAATTGGCCGATTCCAAAATGATATTTTTGGTTTCCTCCGTTACTTCCGCCCGGTTTCCTCCTTTTATTCCGGCAATAGCCAAAGGTCCTGCCTCGTCCGCGATAACCAAACATTTTTCGTCCAACTCCACGCCTTTTCCATCCAGTGTAGTAATTCTCTCTCCGGATTTTGCCAGCCGAACAGCAATCCCGCCAACAACTTTATCCGCGTCAAAAGCATGGAGGGGCTGACCGACGTCTTGCATTATGAAGTTAGTGGCATCAACAATATTATTTATTGAACGCCCGCCCAAAACTTGAATATATTCGGCTAGCCACTTTGGCGAATTACCCGCTTTCACATTTTCAATTCTCCTTCCGATATACCTCCGGCACAATTTTGAGTCCTCAATTTTTACGGAAAGCGGTTTCGTTTCTGAAATTTTTAAATCCAAATATTTATGTTCCTTCAAAGGTATGTCGGCAATCGCATGAAGCTCCCTTGCAATTCCCTTATGACACAAACAGTAGTGCGCCCTGTCAGGGAGGATTTTTAAGTCAAGAATTGTATCCTTAATTTCTTTTTTTTCTCCCACCCCCTTCAATCCCCCCTCAGGCAGGGGGGAAGGAGAAAAGATAGCTTCTACCTCAAAAGAATGAAATGTAAAAAGCTCCGCGATTTTCTCCGGCGGGGGAATCGGCTTATCAAAGTATGATTTTAAAAGATTGTATGAAATAAGCATTTCTTTCGATTTATTTCTTAAAATTTTTTATATACAGGGCGGTTTCTTTTAGTTCTTCTTCGGGACTTTCTGCGCGGCTACCCGGCCTGTATAAAAATTTTCTCGGCTCATATTCGGTAATTCCCTCATCGCCAGATTTTCTTGGAACTATGTGCAAATGGAAATGCGGGACGGACTGGCCAGCCATTTTTCCATCATTCCAGGAAAAGTGAAATCCCTCCGCCTTCATGGATTTTTTCAACAAATGTTGGACCTTTACGCGCAAATCAAAAATTGCCTTAATTTCCTCCTCGGTTAATTCTTCAAACTTGCCAACGCATCGGAGCGGCACAATCAAAGTATGTCCAGAAGTTATGGGCATGTTCGTCAAAAAAGCCCGAGCCAACTTGTTTGAGGCAGTAATCCTTTCATTGATTTCTTTTATTTCACAAAATGCGCATTTCATATTATTTTTCTAGATCTCCGTATTGGTTCAACTGAGTTCACCACAAGTCACGGGGACGACACCCTGAAGTGTTATTTTTCTTTTACAAATACAAACCGGGGAACTTTTTGGCCACCAACCTCAACAATTTCATCCCACATTTTGGCCGGACGCGCCCAAAATTTAAATTCCGGATTGTTATACAAAGCTTCGTAGACAACCACATCTTCCAGCGTTTCCGAATGTTTGGCGACAAAATGAACTTTATAGAGATGGCCGGTTTTGGAGTGTTTGTAAATTCCCAATTGCATAGATTTAAGATTAAAGATTTAAGTTATTAGCAAGAAAAGAATTTTTCTTGGTTTAATCTTTAATCTGCCAACTTTAATCTAATTTAAAACTGATTTAGAAATCTTATGTCCGACTGATAAAATAACCTAATATCATCAATTCCCCACTTCAACATCGCCAGCCGGTCAGGACAAACACCAAAGGCAAAACCTTTCCACTTTCCGGAATCAACTTTTGCAGACCTAAAAACATTCGGGTGAACCATACCAGCTCCGCCAACTTCAACAAAACCCGTGCCTTTGCATATCTTGCAATCCCCTGATGGCTTGCCCTTACACTTAAAACAAGAAATGTCAGTTTCAATTCCCGGCTCAACAAAAGCGAAAAAGCTAGGCCGGAAACGAACTTCAACATCCGTTCCAAAAAATTCATCAAAGAAATAGTTGAGTGTTCCTTTCAAATCGGCCAACGAAACTTTTTCATCCACCAAAAGCCCTTCTATTTGGTGGAATTGAGCCTCGTGAGTGGCGTCAGTCGCCTCGCTTCTGAAAACTTTCCCCGGCGCGATAATCCTAATTGGCGGTTTATTGTTTTCCATATAGCGAATCTGCACCGGCGAAGTATGCGTTCTTAAAAGTTTTTTGGCCTCAAGAGGTTTCAGCCAAAATGTATCTTGCATATCGCGAGCCGGATGGTCGGCCGAAATATTCAAAGCGTCAAAATTATGAAAATCATCCTCTACTTCCGGGCCGGAAGCCACGGCAAAACCAAGCTTCCCGAAAATTCTTTCGGTTTCCAGAATAACTTGGGTAATAGGATGCAAATGCCCTTTCGTCTGATTTTTCTCCATCTTTGTTTTTTAATTCGGTTTTTAGTATAACTCCAAAACTGCCCGCTTGCCAATTTAACAGCGAAACAGGCTTTTGAAATTTCTTTCTTTTCCTATTTCTTCTTATAAACCAGATAAGAATAGACCACCGAATAGAGAGCGGAAAATACAACCGGAACCAAAATTATCCAAAGAGCGTAAGCCGGAAAGAAAAATCCAAGGAGAGAAATCAAAGCCGTCCACTTGAAAAGTTTTCCGCCGACTTCGTGAGTTTTTTTCCAAACTGCGTCGTCCGAAAGAGTCCATGGGGTGCGGATGCCGATTGACCAGTTGGGCTTGGCTTTTTCCGTAAGATCTCCCATATAATAGAAAAGAACGACAAACCCGGGAATCATCCACCTCACGATACTGAACTGACTCCCCAAATTCCAGATAATAACCAAGAAGTAGAGATAAAACATGAAGGCGAAAAACACCGCCATGAATTTTTGAAATTCATGATGAAATTTCTGAATGTTGTCTTTTTTGGGATCAATTTTGGGAATGATGAGAAAAAGAATATACATGGCGAGAAGGATAACAGGAAAAATAAATGTGCCGGGAAATTTCGGCAAATATCCATTCGCCTCGCCCGATATCCCCCAATGCGAAACCATTTGATCGGGAAGATAAGAATAAAAATAGAGGCCGAAAAAGAAAGAGAGGAGAACCGCCAAAGGCGGGATATTTTCAACTGTAAATAGTTTTTTGTTCATACAAATTCAAAATCCGAAATCCGAATATCGAAATCCGAAACAAATCCCGAAAATTCAAATGACCGAAATCAAAAACAAGAATTGTCTTTGTTTGGAATTTTGGATTTTCCCCATTTGGCTTCGTTTGTTTCGAATTTCGGATTTCGTGCTTCGTGCTTATTTTGTTTATATTGTATCTCTCTTTGCTATAATAGTCTTGTGGATATGGAAAACAGGGAAAAACAATTAATCCTAGCCATAAAATCGGGCGATATTAAAGCTTTTGAGGAAGCCGTGCTAAAATACGAAAAGGCTATTTTTCGTTATGTACAAAAAATGACCGGAAATCCTTCCGATTCTGAAGATATCACCCAGGATTCTTTCATAAAACTTTACCGATATCGGGAGAATCTTGATCCGGAAAAACAGCTTCGAGCTCTCATATACAAGATCGCCACCAACACCGTCTACGATTTTCTCCGAAAGAAAAAAAGACAAGCGGAGATTTCCTTCAACGAAGATTTCCACAGTGAAAATATTCACGAAACAATAGATTTGGCGGGGGCGTATAATGCTTTAGAGAAGAAAGGAACTTCCTTTGATCTTAATAAAGCCATGGGAGAGATAAAAGCGGAATACCGAACCGTCCTTCTTCTTTTCTATGATGACGGACTAAGCTATGAAGAAATCGCCCAAACGCTTGATACGCCTCTAAATACAGTCAAAACTTATATGTATAGAGCCAAAAAAGCGCTGGCGGAGAGAATGAAAATGGAAACAAAATCCGAAGCACGAAATCCGAAACAAAACCCGTCCGCCCTTGCGGATCCGCGCAGGCGGAAAAATGGGGAAAATCCAAAATTCTAAACAAGAAAATAAAAAATTCCCATTTAGATATTTGAATTTAGAATTTGGCTTCGTTTGTTTCGGATTTCGTGCTTAGAATTTCGAATTTAAAAATTTGTCTGCAAATTTTTCTATGGATCTCTTATCCAAAAAAATAAAAAATATGGAGACGTTTCCCTTTCCAGAGCGCCTTCACCGAAAGATTATGCTGGGGGCAATGTATTGGCGATATCGGATTTACATTATTTCCGGAATCGTTTTGTCTTCCTTGATTTTTATTCTTTCTTTTCTTTACACCATAGGCAGCCTTATGGAATCCGGAGTTACGGCGTTCTTAGGAGATCTTTACGGGCACTTAGAGATGTCTATGGACTTTTTCCAACAATCTCTTACCATTATTTTCTTGAAAATATCTTCCGCTGAAACATTCTTCATGGGAGCAAGCGGACTCGCGCTTCTTGCCCTTATTATCCTTAACATTTCTCTCAGAAAACAAGGAAAACTGGCGGGAAACGGATCAAATTTCGTTAGAGCGTAGATGTTTTTCGCGTGAATCTTTCACAGCCTTGGCGACAGCCTTAGCCACTCTTTTATCAAAGGGCTTGGGAATAACTATCCCGGCCTTTATTTCTTTTTTAGAGACAAGGGAAGAAATGGCGCGGGCGGCGGAAAGTTTCATCTCCTCGGTAATTTCTTTAGCTCCTGCGTCCAAAGCGCCCCGAAAAATACCGGGGAAAGCCAGAACATTATTTATTTGGTTGGGATAATCAGACCTGCCGGTGCCAAAAACGGCAATTTTGGTTTTTTTGGCTTCTTCGTAGCTTATTTCAGGATTAGGATTTGCCATGGCAAAAACGATAGGCTTATCCGCCATTCTTTCTACCCAATCCCCTTTCAAAACATTTCCGGCCGAAACCCCGATAAAAACATCGGCATTTTTTAGCGCTTCTTTGAGGCCTCCTTTTATTTTTCTCGGATTTGTGGCAATAGCGATTTTTTCTTTGTAACTATTCATCCCTTCCCGCCCAAAATACAAAGTATCCGCGCTATCTAGCATTACGAGATTTTTCCCGGGAAGCCCGGCCTTCATAAGCATATTCGCTATGGCCATAGCTGCCGCGCCAGCGCCATTTATAACAGCCAAAATATTCGCAATGTCTTTTTTGATATATTTAAGCGCGTTCAAAAGAGCTGCCAAAACCACAATAGCCGTCCCATGCTGATCGTCGTGGAAAACGGGAATGGAAAGCTCTTTCTTCAGTCTTTCTTCAACTTCAAAACATCTGGGAGCCGAGATATCCTCTAAATTTATCCCTCCGAATCCAACTGAAATATTTTTTACTGTTTCAATAATTTTTTCCGTATCCTGCGTAGATAGACAAATCGGATATGCGTCAACTCCCCCGAACGCTTTGAACAGAGCCGCCTTCCCTTCCATAACCGGCATGGCTCCTTCCGGCCCGATATTCCCCAATCCTAAAACAGCCGAACCATCGGAAACGACCGCCACCGAATTTTTTTTGATAGTGTGGGTAAAAAGCGCTTTTTTATCTTTCGCGATAAGCTCGCAAACTCCCGCCACTCCGGGCGTGTAAGCCAAGGAAAGATCGTTCCTGTTTCTTAGCGGAACTTTCACCCCCGTCTCAATTTTCCCCCCGAATTTTTTATGAAGCAAAAGAGACTTTTTTTTATAATCCATAAATTTAAAAAATTATTTATTACAAAAAGT
>CAYGHQ010000060.1:0-6060 GCA_964349845.1 uncultured Candidatus Saccharibacteria bacterium | reverse complement strand
GCATTAAAATTATTACTAATGTTTTTTTAAAAAAATTATGGAAAAAGTAAAAATTGAACTCGCGGGAGGAGTTTTGCAGTCGGGAAGGCTGGATAAAATTTCTTACCTTCTTCTCCTTCTGACGCTTTTCGCGGCTCCGATATTTTTTATCCCTTCGGCTTTTTATCCTCTCCAGTTTGCCAAAACTTTCTTTATCTCCACTGCCGTCATTATTTCTTTGGCCCTTTGGATTATCGCCCGCCTCAAGGACGGCAAAATAATCTTTCCGGGATCTTCCATAATGATCGGGGTGGGGGCGGTTCTTATTGCCGTCTTCCTATCCAGCTTTTTCTCCGGATCTTTCTTTTTCTCCTTCATGGGGAACGCTCTGGAAGCGGGCACGCTGGGTTCGGTTCTCGTCATGTTCTCCGCTTTCTTTCTTATGCCCGTATTTTTTCCCTCCAAAGAGAAAATTTTTTACGCCTATCTCGCCTTTTTCATCGGTTTTTTCATTCTTTCCGTTTTTCATCTTCTCCGCTTCGCTTTTGGCGCCGATTTTCTTTCGTTCGGCGTCTTCAAGGGAATAACGGGAAATGTTTTGGGCAAGTGGAACGATCTCGGCATTTTCTTCGGCTTGGGCGCGGCTCTCTCTCTCGTCACCATTGAATTCATTGACCTCTCCCGCTTTTTCAAATTCCTGATCTACGCCGTCCTTGCCATCGCCCTCGTCTTTCTCGCCATCATCAATTTTTCCACTGTCTGGTACGCCATCGGCGCTTTCTCTCTCATCTTCACCGTCTATCTCATTTCTTTCGGCAGAAAAGAAAAGCTGTCCGGGGAAGGGGAATCTTCCGCGCCTGTTCCTCTCAAAAAGAGAATCCCGTATTCTTCCATCGCGGTTCTCGCCGTTTCTCTCGTCTTCATTTTTGCCGGAGTCCGGATCGGCAATTATCTGTCCAACAGCCTCGGCATCTCCGAGCTTGAAGTCCGCCCCTCTTGGAGCGCCACTTTTGAAGTGGCCGGAAACACTCTCGGAAACCACCCCGTCTTCGGCGCCGGCCCCAACAACTTCTCCGGAGAGTGGCTTCTCTATAAGCCCCAAGGCATCAACAACACCGTTTTTTGGGGCACCGACTTCAATTACGGCATCGGCCTTATTCCGACTTTCCTTTCCACTACCGGCGTCCTCGGAATTCTGGCCTGGCTTTTCTTCCTCTGCTCTTTCCTTTATCTAGGCGGAAAAGCCGTCCTCTCTTCTCCCTCCGACAAATTTCTCCGCTATCTTCTCATTTCCTCGTTCGTCGCCTCGCTCTTCCTCTGGACATTCAACATTGTCTACATCCCGAACACCGCCCTTATCTTCATGACCTTCGCCTTCTCGGGGCTTTTCGTTTCCGCTCTGTCTCTCGCGGGCATCGTGAAAATAAAATCGGTTTCAGGGGAGGATAATCCGCGGACGGGATTCGCTTCCGTTCTCGTTCTTGTTTCCCTTCTTATCTTCTTTTTGGGGATGGGCTACGGAATATGGAACAAATTCTTTTCCTCCGTTTATCTCCAGAAAGGCCTTTCCGCGTGGAACGCGGAGGGCAACGTGGATAAGGCCGAAAAATATTTCAAGGGAGCGCAGGATTTTTCCGCCACCGACGCGGGCTACCGCTTTCTTTCCGAGATAGGACTTGTCAGGATGAACAACATCCTTTCCAAAAGCGGAAGCGGGGCTTCTCCGGAGGCTCTCCGGACGGAATTTCAGGCTGTTCTTGCCGACGCTATCCGGAATTCCAAAGAAGCGGTCAATGTGAACGGACGCAACTACGAAAACTGGATGGAGCTCGGACGCGTTTATGAAGCGGTTGTGCCTCTAAAAATTGAAGGCGCTTACGAAAGCTCTCTCTCCGCTTACAACGAAGCCTTGAAAAGAAATCCGCAAAATCCGGCTATTTATCTCACCATGGCGCGTCTAGAATCGGCCAAAGGCGACAATGCCAAATCAAAAGAAAACGTCTCCAAAGCTCTTTCTTTGAAAAACAACTACACCGAAGCCATCTTCTTCCTCTCCCAGATTCAGGCCAAGGAAGGGAATCTCAAAGAAGCGATCAGCTCCGTGGAAGCCGCCTCCATTATTTCTCCCGACGATCCGGCCATCTTCTTCCAGCTCGGGCTTCTTCTTTATAACAATAAAGAGTACAAAAAGGCCGTTACCGCTCTTGAAAAAGCGCTTGCTTTGAATCCAAGCTATGCCAACGCCAAATATTTCCTCGGACTTTCATACGACAAAACGGGGAATGACGAAGGGGCGATAGCGCAGTTTGCTTCTCTTAAGGAAACAAATCCGGACAATGCCGAAGTCGCTTCAATTCTCAAAAATCTCAAAGCCGGACGCTCGCCGTTCTACGAAGCTTCCGATGACAAGCCCGAAAAACGCTCCAAACTCCCGATCTCTGACACCGATTCCTCCGACGAAGAATAATTTAGAGCATTTGGTCTTCCATCTCCCCTCAGTCGAGGGGAGATGTCGGTACTCCGACAGAGGGGTGTTGAAAAATTATTAACACCACCCCCTCGCCTCGCCGACTCGGTTCTCCCTTACAGGGACTGTCCAGTCTTCGGCTCTCGCAGCTCCGTTTTTCAATCGAAAGAGTCTTGCGGAGCTTCCGGTTGTCGCTCCTCACCCCTCGACTGAGGGGGAGAGGGGAACTCCTCGTAATTTCCGATGGGCACCATCTAATTTCCGATGGGCACCATCTGCGAAGTCGGAGAGCAGATGGTGCCCATCTGTCTTCTTCCAATATTCCCCAATATCCCAGTATTTTTCTCCCCTTTATCCCATTTTCCCCCTTTCTCTTTCTGTCATTCCCGCGAATGCGGGAATCCAGTAATAATCACTGGATCCCCGTCTATACGGGGATGACAACCTACATTTGATGGTTAAAAGAGTTTTCAAAATCCTAAACCGCGAAATCTCCGGCCTCCACGAGGCCGCGTATCTTCTTGGCTTCTTCGCTATCCTCTCCCAGCTTCTCGCTCTCATCCGCGACCGTTTTTTCGCCTCGTATTTCGGCGCCGGTTCCACCCTGGACATTTATTACGCTTCTTTCCGCATCCCCGACATAATTCTCGTAACCGCCGCTTCCATGGTTTCCGTCTCCATTCTCATCCCTTTTCTGGTGGAAAAAATGGACAAGGCCCCCGAACAATGTTCGGGGCAGGGCGGGGGAGTTGCGAAGCGTTTTATCTCCGAAATTTTCACCGTCTTTTTTCTTTTTATCCTGGCTCTCTCCGCGTTGGCTTTCATCCTTTCTCCTTATCTTCTTAAAATTCTTTTCCCCGGTTTCCCGCCGGAGCTTCATGGGGATTTGGTTTTTACCACTCGCGTAATGCTTCTCCAGCCGATTCTCTTAGGCATCTCCAATCTTTTCGGATGCATCGTCCAAGCCAATCGCAAATTTTTCGTCTACGCTCTTTCTCCCGTTCTCTACAACCTCGGCATAATTTTAGGCATTGTCTTTTTCTACCCGTTCTACGGGATAGGCGGGCTTGCCGGAGGAGTAGTTCTCGGGGCGTTTCTTCATCTCTCTATCCAGATTCCGGCTGTTATCGCGACCGGCCTTTTTCCCGTTTTTACCTCCCAAATAAATTTCCGCGAAATATGGAAAGTTGCCATGATTTCTCTCCCTCGCACCCTAGCTCTCGGAGCCGGCAATCTCGCCACTCTCTTTTTGGTTTCTTTGGGCTCTTTGGTCGGGGCGGGGAGTATCGCCATTTTTACTCTTTCCTGGAATCTCCAATCCGTCCCTTTGGCGATTGTCGGCGCAAGCTATTCTCTGGCCGCTTTTCCCACTCTCGTCCGCGCTTTCGGCATTCCCGACAAGAGCGAATTCCGCGGACACGTCATCTCCGCTCTCACCCACATTATTTTCTGGTCGTTTCCCGTTCTTTCCCTTTTTATCGTCCTTCGCGCCCAGATTGTCCGCACGATTTTGGGTTACGGCAAATTCAGCTGGACGGACACCCGTCTTGTGTCTGCTTCCCTCGCGATTTTTTCGCTTTCCGTTGTGGCGCAGGGAGTCGCTCTTCTTTTTATCCGCGCTTATTACGCCGGCGGGAAAACCAAAACCCCCCTTATCATCAATCTCCTTTCTTCCGCTCTCATAATAATTTTCGGCTACGCCTTTATTAAAATTTTTGAAACGAATATCGGCATCCGCTATTTTCTTGAATCTCTTTTCAAAGTTTCCAATCTCCCTGGCACGGCTGTCCTTATGCTTCCTCTCGCTTACTCCTTTGCCACTATTTTAAACGCCCTCATTCTTTGGATTTATTTTGAAAAAGATTTCGGCGGGATTTTCCGGAGTATAGGAAAATCCCTTTTCCAAGTTTTTTCCGCTTCCGTCATAATGGGATTTGTCGCTTATCTTTTCCTCGGAGTTTTTGACGATATTTTTAATATCAACACGGTCATCGGGATTTTTATGCAGGGATTTTTATCGGGAATTTTGGGAATTATCGGGGGTGCTAGTCTTCTAGTTCTCCTCAAAAACACGGAAATCAAAGAAATCTGGCGCACCCTCCACAAAAAAATCTGGAAAGTCCCTGCCAAATCTCCATCCGGCTCCACTCCCGCCATCCCCGCTGTGGTCTCCCCCGACACCTCGGAGATCCCCGGCAATTGATCAAAATCCCTCCCCCATAAGAATGGGGACTCCTTACAGGAGCAGTCCACTCTTTCGTCCTCACAGATTCGGACTGAAAGAGTCTTGCGGAGCTACGCTCCTCACCCTTTAAAAAAGGGAGATTTAATTCCTCCTTTCTTAAAGGAGGTGGCGGTACTCCGCCGGAGGATTTTTCCCCTCACCCCCTCAGACGAGGGGTGAGGAGCGACAACTGGAAGCTCCGCAAGAATCTTTCGATTGAAAAACGGAGCTTCGAGAGCCGAAGAGTGGACAGCCCCTGTAAGGGGTACCGGTACTCCGGTGGGGTGGTGGGAGTGTCTTCCTTATTAACTCCCCTTTTTCCCATTTTCTTCTCCCCGAGGCCAGGCCTTCACATCCCTCCCATTTTTAATTGAATGTGAAGGCCTGTCCTCTGCAGATTTCTCTTTCTCCGATGTTCTCCGATGGGCACCATCGGCGGAGGCTTCCGAGCAGATGGTGCCCATCTGTCTCCTTTTCTTCCCCCTTACTTTTCCCCGAGGCCTGGCCTCCACAGATTTTTCTCCCCCTTTTCTTTTCCCCTCAGGACACCCCCTTTTTCTTTTGATATAATTGTAATTAAATCGCGCTTCTATGGGGGCGTGCGAGAGAGTTCTGGCTTGTCGCTTTCGTATGGCGAAGGGGTAGGGCAAAAAAGTTTGAGCCAGTGAGAACCCTTCCGGTCCGCTAAACGGCTCGTCCGTTGCCCCATAGGAACACGATTTTGTTGAAAAAAATGAACAACTTCACTCCCGAACAATTTGAGGAAATAAAGAATAAAGCCGAGGATTTTTATAAGAACCTTGATTCTATTTACTGTCCCTATCTTAAAGATAAAGTTTCTTTTAGCGCTTTAGGATTGGAGCATCTTAAATTTAAAAGGAGAGAAAAGCCTAGATCTTCGGAAGATCAGTATATGCGTTTTAAACTCTTACACCTTGCTCCAGAAATAATTAAGGTTTCTCATACTTTGCAAGGCATTTGGGAAACGAAAAAATTTGAACGGGTCAGAATACATAGCCGAACAGAAGAAGTTTTAAAATTGGTCACTTATTATGAATTTATCGCTGTTATTAAAAGAAACAGGGTTAAGGTTATTGTTAAGCAAATAGATCATGGAGCCAAATTCTTCTGGAGCCTTATTCCTTTTTGGGGAATGAACAAAACAACAATGGAGAGAATATTATATGAAGGCATTCCGGATGAAGATTAGAAAACAAAAAATCCGCCCGAAGGCAGATTCTTTGATGGCGCTTGGCTACAGCTTGGAAGCCGTGAGAGGGCGAACCCTCCAAACGCCACTTAAAGTATAGCAAATCCAATTTTTATGTCAACCCCGAGTCTTCTCTCATACAAAATGATACCCAAATAGAAACCGGTTATCGCGCAAAAT
>CAYGHQ010000059.1:0-6170 GCA_964349845.1 uncultured Candidatus Saccharibacteria bacterium | reverse complement strand
TTCCCTAGTCCCTGAATCCATTTTAATTTTTTGCTGCAAAAAATTAAAATGGATTCTTAGCTCCTCGGACCTCAAAATGGAGATGCGGGCCGGTGGACTTGCCGGTTGATCCGACATAGCCGATAACCTGCCCTTTGACTACATGATACCCTTCAAAAACAGAGTTTGAGAGAAGGTGAGAATAAAGAGTTTGCGTTCCGTTTCCATGTTCAATAACAATATAATTTCCATACCCTCCGTTCCAGCCGTAATTCCGGCTTATAATAACCTCTCCGGAAGCGGAAGCCATGACGGGAGTTCCGGAAGGGGCCGCAAGATCTACTCCATTATATCCGTGAGGCCCTTGGCTTTTTTTGTAAATAGCAATGGGAGATTTGTAATAACCTTCATATAAAGGCCCTCCGGTTCCCCTGACTTTCGCCCCTCCGCTTACCGCTTTAGGCGTCAAGGCCAATTCAGCATCGGGAACAATAATATCCTCTCCAACAGCCAAAGATCCTTTGGAACCTAAATTATTGAATTGCCTTATTTCTTCCGCGTCAGCTTTGTATTTTTTAGCTATGCTTTCCACGGTATCGCCTTTCTTCACTGTATGCTTAATGCCGGTAATGGGAAGAATAATAAGTTTCTGGCCTTCTTTTATGATTGTGTTGGGAAGATCATTAGCCCAAATAATAGTATTTATGGAAACTCCGTACATCTTGGCAATGCCCCCTAAAGAATCTCCTTCATGAACAATATAAATGCTTATCTCGTCGGAAGATTTGCTTTCTTCAATATCGGCCGAGGTTCCGGACGGTCCATTTTCAGCCAAAAGAGCGGAACCTCCGACAATCGTAATATCCCCTCCGCCTCGGGAAGATCCTGAATCGGAGGATATGGGGGCTTTAAGAAGCTCAATATTTTGAGAATTGATCACAGCCCCCGTCATCTCTTCTTCGGAAGAGAATAGGTTTGATACAAACGAAAAAACTCCCGCGTGGACAGGAAAAGGAATTCCCATCACAAGAATTCCCAAGACAAGTCGGGTATAGAGAAACCCGACAAAAATTGATTTTATAGCCTGGTTAAAGGGTATTTTTGAGAAAGAGGAACCAGGATGTTTAGTTTTTGTTAGAATAAGCCGATTTTTAGCTAATAATTCAGTTTTTCGGAAAATATGGCTCTACTTAGCCACCAAATTCATTTCTAGCGTTTCAAACAATGTATCTAGCATATTCTTTAAAAATTAAAAGTCAATCAGGTTATCCACAACCCCGCGAGCCAAAGGCTCGCGGGGCAAATCCGAAGCACGAAATCCGAAATTTGAAACAAATGAAGCCAAGTTCTAAATTCAAATGACCAAAACAGGTTTTTTCTTTGGTTTTCGGAATTTTGAATTTTCTTTATGTTTGGGATTTGTTTCTAATTTCGTGCTTCGGATTTCGGATTTTTTAAATAAACCTTTATACTATACGAGTCATGCCAAACTACCTTGACGGATTAAATGAAAAACAAAAAGAAGCTGTTCTTCACAAAGATGGCCCTCTTCTTATTCTTGCAGGAGCGGGAGCGGGAAAAACCAAAACCATCACCCACCGGATTCTTCATCTTATAAAAACAGGAGTCCCTCCCCGCGAAATCCTGGCTATTACTTTCACCAACAAGGCCGCCAAAGAGATGAGCGACCGGATAAAAAAACTTCTATTTTCGGAATCAACTATTCACAACTTGGGATTAGGAGCCGGAACGCCTTTCATGAGCACATTTCATTCTCTGGGAGTGCGTATTCTCAAAGAAAACGCGGAAAGACTTGGTATTCCAAGACACTTCGGCATTTTTGACAGAGGGGATTCTTTGCGCGCCGTCAAAGAAGCCATGAAAGGAGTTGGCGTTGACCCAAAAAACTTTGAACCGGGAAGAATCCTGTCTTTCATAAGCCGGGAGAAGGGAAATATGGTAACGGCCGAAAAATTTGCGGAAAAAGTAATAAATGATTACGTTCCCAAAATGGTAGCCTTGATCTGGAAAAAATACGAAGAGATTTTGAAATCGGAAAAAGCTCTAGATTTTGACGACCTTCTGCTCCGCACCGCTCTTCTTCTTAAGGAAAATGAGCAAGTTAGAACGCACTATCAAAATACCTGGAAATATATTCACATTGACGAATATCAAGATACAAACAAAGTCCAGTACATGGTAGCCAAACTCTTAGCCCAGAAAAACAGAAATATCTGCGTGGTGGGAGATGGGGACCAATCAATATACGGATGGCGGGGAGCGGATATGAAAAATATTCTGGATTTTGAGAAAGATTATCCGGAAGCTAAAGTCGTTCTTCTTGAAGAAAATTATCGCTCCACTCAAAATATTCTTACGGCCGCCAACCGCATTATCGCCAAAAATAAAATCCGCAAGGAGAAAAATCTTTTTACTAAAAAAGAAATGGGGGAAAAGATTGGCGTTTTTACCGCCTATGACGAAGCGGACGAGGCCAGATTCGTGGCTACAAAGTCAAAGGAGTTAATGAAAAACGGGGTTTCTCCAAAAGAGATTGCCGTTCTTTACCGTGCCAATTTCCAAAGCCGTGTTTTGGAAAGCGAATTTTTGGCGGAAGAAATTCCATACCAGGTTTTGGGAACGAGATTTTTTGAAAGAAAAGAAGTTAAGGATGTTGTATCTTACATCCGCCTAGCTTTTAATCCGGCGAGTTTGAGCGACATGAAAAGAGTGATAAATGTTCCCGCGCGAGGAATAGGGAAAGTTACCCTTCTTAAAATTTTCGCCGGACAGGAAAGCGTTCTTCCTATGGCCATGAAAGAAAAATTAGCCAAGTTTAGAAATCTTTTAGGCGAAATAAAAGAAAAAGCTGACAGCGAAAAACTTTCGGAAACAATCAAATTTATAATCAGACAGACGGGAATGGAAGGGGACTTGAAAAGCGGAAAAGAGGAAGATTTGGAACGATTGGAAAACATACGGGAACTCGCCACTTTTGCTTTGAAGTATGATATTTTGGAGCCAAAAGAAGCGGTAGAGAAATTTTTGACGGATGTGGCGCTTGCTTCCGACCAAGATGAGCTTATGAAAGAGAGGGATGCTGTCCGGCTTATGACTGTCCACGCCGCCAAAGGACTGGAGTTTGATTATGTTTTCATAACAGGCTTGGAGGAAGACTTGTTTCCGCACAGAAAAATAGGAGAGAAAGAAGTGAGCGAGGGCGAGAGTGAAGAGGAAAGAAGGCTTTTTTACGTGGCTGTAACCCGAGCAAGAAAGAAAATTTATCTCTCCCACGCCGGAGTGCGTACCATTTTCGGTTCGCGAGCCGTTCAACTTCCCTCGGAATTCCTTTTTGATATTCCGGAAGATTTGGCAGAAAGGGAAGAGCCCTTGCAGGGTGGCGGAAAAATAATATTTTTTGATTAGCTATAACTACTTTGAATTTCCAATTTTCCCGCCCGCCGAAGCTTGGCACTGGCGGGCAAGCAATTCCTAATTTCCAATAAAATTTCTAATCCCAAAAAATCCTCTCAATTTGTCTCATGATTTTCTCTCCTTTTACATGAGAGAGCATCCCCAAATAAGATTGAACAGGAGATTCAATTCTTCCAATATCAATGTTCCCCTCCTCAAATTCTTCTTTAATCTTAGCAATTCTTCGCAGCATTCTTCTTTTTGTTTTTGTCCTCAGAATCTTCCGAAACGGAAGGATAACCATTCCCAGAAAGTCTGCTCCGGGATGGATTTTTCGGAAGATAATTTTTTTGGGATGTATTTCCAGTAAAAGAGTTTTTTGGCAGAAATTTTTCAATTTCTCCAAATATAGCTGTAGTTTTTGAAGAGATTTATCAATAATCACAAAATCATCACAATATCTCGCGTAAAATTTAACCTTCAATTCATGTTTCGCGAATTGATCCAATTCGTTGAGATAAATATTGGCAAAAAGCTGACTTGTTACGTTTCCCAGAGGCAAGCCTTTTCCTGGAAGAGTTTCAAAAGAAGAAATGATTTTTTCAATCAAATCAAGAATTTTACGGTCTGATATTTTCCGACTGATCAGTTCAAGCAGTATTTTATGATCAATTGAATCAAAGAATTTTCGGATATCGCACTTAAGAGCAAAAGCGGAAGATTTATGATTTTCAGAAGTTTTTCTGGTAAATTTCTCCAATCTTTCCACTCCCTTATGCGTTCCCTTTCCATTCCGAGAAGAGTAAGAATCAAAAATAAAATTTTTATCAAAAACCTGATATAATTTACGGTATACGGCTTGATACAAAACCCTATCTCTAACGCTCGCTTTGTGAATTTTCCGAAGTTTCGGATCTTGAATGAAAAAGAAAATGTAAGAATCTGGCTTCCATTCTCCGGAATTGAGTTTCTTGTGAAGATCGAACGAATTATCTTCCAGATTTAATTCAAATTTCGCCACTTCTTCTTTGTTTCTTTTTCCTTTGGAAAATTCTCTCCATGCCCTAAGCAAATTTGGAAGAGAAATTACATCACTAAATTGCAAACTATGATGCCCCCCCCCGACAATACTATTTCCATCGTTCATAGGATAAGAATACTCCATAAAAATCTCTATGTCATCGGAAGGAAAATTCCAAAGAGAGACAAACTCGGACTTCACGCTGACATAGAAAATCTTTGTATAGAAATCCTGTATCTTTCCATTGAAGCGGCGTTTAAGCCAAGAAGTTTGAAAAGAATAGTTTTAGAAAATCTGCGGGTCAAAATCGGAGTGCTAAAAAACCTGATGCGAACAGAATGGGAACTTGAAATTATTGACGAAAAAACTTACATCAGAATTGCCGAAGAAATTGTAGAAATATCCAAAATGGCCACGGGCTGGCTTTTATACATAACGCAAAAAGGAGCGTGAAGCTCCTTTTTATTTGCGAGAAATTTCCAGACGGAACCGCAGGTTGCCATTCGCATTCCGAGGATTCCAGTTGTTCACGTTCACCTTGCCATAATTGGAGTTCCAGTTGACACTCGGAACATTGCCGTCCGAATTGCGAGAACCGCACTTTTATCCGATTTTGTCCGTATCACCGGCAATCTTTTACAAGATATCCTGTGTTATTCTCGGGGTACAATGAGCATAGTTTAAAAACGGATAAGCAATTTCTTAATGTGTGGCCAAGCACCATTCATTGTAAACGAACTGCCTGAACAGCCACAAGTATTATACAAAAAAAATTCCCCTCATCAAAGTTTTGATGAGGGGAATTCGAAGGGAACAAGATTCAAGGCACAAGTTAACAAATTGCCAGACGGAACCGCAGGCTGCCACTCGCATCCCGAGGAGACCAGTCGTACACGTACACCTTGCCATCACTGGAGCTCCAGTCGACACTCGGAACACTGCCGTCCGAATCGCGAGAACCGGCGCAAAGAGTTATCTTGTTTTGATCAAGATGTTGTTGATTTTCCAGGAAGAAAATATCCCCTAAAATGAGTCTTTCCGGCAAGGTGGTGGTTACCAAACCACGGTCCCAAATATCCTGACTTGAAAGATTTTGACCGTTTTCTTCCCCAAACTCGGCATCAGGAGATGTTGCGACCCAAAGTCCGTAGGTTCCGCTACGGTCATGTTTTATGACCGACATATCCAGACCATCCGCAAATTGCCACACCTTGTAATGTTTCCGACAAACATTCACAATCGGATCGCATTTGCCGCTAATATTCGCATACATCATGACAAACCATGCCGGATGAGCCGGTGGGACAGGAATTTCCATTCCTTCAAAGGAATGTTTTATCCCGAAGTTGTCCTGATAATACTTACCCCAACGCTCCACCTCGTTCCCCGGAATAATCATTCGTTTTGGCAAAAGCGTCTTTAAGACCTCTGTCCAAATTTCCGGTTTCCCCGCCAAACGATTGGCGAGATCAGGATAATTTCCAAGCTGTTGGAATATCGGTATCGCCCCCTGAAGGAGCGAGGCATTTAATTGCTGTTGCTGTTGTGTGCTGATTTGAACGCTCGCATTTTTCATACGCGCTTTCTTTTTTTCTCCGGACAGGTTGCGACTTGACGGTAACCTTTTTGTTAAATAGCCGGAGAAGTTTGAAGGTTTCTCTCCCACCACCCCCAACCCCCTCCTCAGGACAGAGGCGCGGAAGACAACTCTTCAAATTTCTCCGGCTATTTACTTGAATCTTGTTTTTAAAGTGCT
>CAYGHQ010000058.1:0-6221 GCA_964349845.1 uncultured Candidatus Saccharibacteria bacterium | reverse complement strand
AATTCGGCAAAATCCGGAACTCAATTACGGTAACCTTTAATTATGGCCTATATCGGGGTTTTTCCGCTTCCCGATTTTCCCGGATTCATCTCAATTTCCGCCCGCGATTCGGAAAGATACTCGTCAACCCGCCGATATTGGATTCCCGCTTTTTCGTCAAAACCCCAGAAACTTTTTTTGGGAATACGGAAAGCCGGATGATTCATTACGATAAAAATTTTTCCGGAAGGCTTCAAAACCCGAGCGCATTCGGCGAGGGTTTCCGGAACTTTCAGAATATTTTGGATAGCCAGAACAAAAATTATCTTATCAACTGAAGCGTTCGGAATAAAATCCAACTTATGGGAAGGCGAGGCGAAAAATCTGGCATTTTTGATATTTTTCTTTTTGGAAAGAACGACAAGTTCCGGAGAAATTTCAACCCCGATAAATTCGGCTTGCCCCGCCAAATTCTCGCTAAAAAATCCTGTTCCGGAAGCCAAGTCCATGATTTTCTCCCCCGCTTTTGGCAAGAGAAGCCTTCTTAAGTTAGGCAAAATTATTTCCTTGTGGAAATAATTTTGCCCCCCTTCAAGATGATCATCATACCAGGAAGCGACCTTGCCCCAGGAAGTGCTTTCTTTTTTAGGCTTTTTATCGTTCATATGAAACAAAAACCTTATTTTTCCGTTATAGTAAAGTATAGTAACACAAAAGAAAATTCTAAGCACTAACTCCGTTTTAAACTGCAAACAAATCACAAATTCCAATGTTGCAAAATTTTATTAACTTAATAAAATAAATATTATGAGACGCTCGCTTCAATATTTGCTGCTTGTAGCCGTCCTCGGGGTCGGCTTTCTTGGAATCTTTATCTACGCCGAAAGAGAAACGCAAGAGGCCTTATCCTTGCAACAGAAAAGCTTTGACAGCAAGATCACCACTCTCCAAAAACAGATAGCTGTTCTTCAGGAAACCGTAAGCGCGGTTTCCGGCGAGAGCCGGCAAGTCGCTCTTTCTTTAAGCGAGGTTAAAAATCGGGAAACAGCAAGATCGCAAACCCAAGATGAAATTTTGACCGGAGCGGTGGCGAAAGTGGCTCCTTCTGTAGTATCAATTGTCATCGCTAAGGATGTTCCCGATCTGGAAGTGGTTTACCAGAATCCCTTCGGTGATGATCCTTTTTTCAAAGATTTCGGATTTCAAATTCCCGTTTACAGGCAAAAAGGAACTGTCCGCAAACAAGTGGGAGCCGGCACCGGATTTATCGTAACTCCCCAAGGCCACATTTTAACCAACCGGCACGTGGTTGAAGACGCTTCGGCTTCTTATACCGTCCTTCTATCGGACGGAAAAAACATGCCCGCCAAAGTGCTCTACAAAGACACCGCCAACGACTTAGCCATTCTTAAAATTGATGGGGGCGGATACAAAGCCGTTTCTCTCGGAGACTCCGGAAATTTAAAACTCGGACAAACAGTGATTGCCGTTGGAAACGCTCTCGGCGAATACAATAATTCCGTTTCAATCGGAATTATTTCCGGACTTAACAGAAACATTACCGCCGGAGGTTCCGGAGGAAGCGTATCTTTGGCAGACGTGATCCAAACGGACGCGGCTATCAATCCGGGAAATTCCGGAGGGCCTCTTTTTGACACCGAGGGAAAAGTGGTTGGAGTGAACGTGGCAACTGTTGTGGGATCAAGCAACATAAGCTTCGCCATACCGGTTAACGTAGCTAAATCGATATTAGACAAAATATAAAAAAGCAGCCAAGAAACCCTAAAAACTCGGCAAAAACTCAAAAAATAAACAAAAAATAAATTAGACTTATTTTAAACGATCGTTTAAAATAAGTCTAATTTATTTTTTGCGTTTTTATTGTCTTTTTTGCCGATTCCGCTAACTTTGCCGGAACCGGACGAAATAGCAAAAGTGCCGGCTGAAATGAGAGACACCCAATCAACCCAAAAACGAAATTCCTTTTTTATAGTATTTTAAGCCCGGCTTTTTTCTTTTCGCTTTTTCTACGATTCGCCAGCCTAAAATAGAGCCAGAAATCGTGGCGAAATTTTCTTTTCTGCCGGCGAAAAAATCCGCGAAAAGCCTTTCGTAAGCATTCCTTCCGGAGGCAAGAATGATTTTTTCCCCGTCAACTTCCAGATAAGATAATTTCTTATTAAACCCTTTTCCCGTGATAAATTCGTACCGCCTTTCTTTCGTTTGGAGGCTTAAGCGGACGAATGTTTCCGTGGACGATTTTCTCCCCAATTCTTTTTCGTATTCTCCGTACTGCCCCCTTTCATAACCCGCCACTTCAAAATTTCCGAATTCCTTCTCGGGATTTATGAGAAGTTTGAAAACAATATTCAAAAAGTGGCTCTGAACCATATCTTTGAGGGCTCCCATCTCGTCATAATATCCGATCCTTCCTTCAAGCCCGACTTCTTCCAAGGAAACTATCCGGATCCTTTTAAAATCTTTTTTTCGCAATTTTATTATTTCTTCCTTGAAAAGGTAATGGTCGGAAATGAAAAGATCATCGGTTAAGTTTTCTTTCTCGGAAATTTTTTCAAGCTCTTTCGCGCCCCGAATATTCTCCCCGAAAGGCTTCTCTATTAAAGCCCTGACGGGATATCCGCTCTTTTTAATTTTCCCCAGGTACCGCAAAAGAGCTGGATAAGTCTTGGGAGGCAAGGCGGAGTAGAAATAATTCTTTTCCCCCTTCCGCAAATGAGAACTGCATTCTTCGCATTTGATCTCTCCGTCAAAATCCACTTTTTCATAGCGGGGCTTTTTCTCCCATCCCGCGAAACATTTATCGTTGCAGATAAAATCCCGATACATTTTATCCGTAAATTCCCTTCTTCCCAGAGCGATAATTTTTAGATTCGGGAAGCGAAGCGCCGAAAAAGCCGGAATAATTTTCCTTCTCGCCAAATCGCCCGTCCCGCCAAAAATAAATAACGTCATATAGGTTAAAAAAATATAACACATTCCGGGCTGGAAGCCCAAACGCAAGAAAAGGTATAATTCTCCGCAATGTCCGTCTTACAAATTAATCATAAGATATTTTTAAAATGAAATACACTAAGTTTCTTTTTGCCGTTATTTTAGCGGCTTTTTTTGTTCCCTATGCCCCGAGTTACGATAACAAGCCGATCTTGGCTAAAGATATAACATACGCGTCCGAAGCCAGGCCGGTGACTTCGCCCTTCCTATACAATTTCAGCTGGAACGGCATTTTGGAAGAAGCCGGAATAATGTCCGAAAGCTCAAGCCCTTACTTTTGGATAAATAGCGGAGCAAAGCTCATTATAGAAAACGGATCGGGAAAAACCGTTCAAAAATCTCTTTCTCAAGGAGACAGGTGGCAGTCTCTCTACAAAACAGCCAATCCTTTAGACACGGGGGAAGGATATTTTCCCCAGAATATCTTCCGCTTAGTAACCAGAAGCTCTTGGAAAAATTTGCGGGAAGAATTGCGTTTCAAGATCGCTAAAATCAACATGACAGACACTCCAAACAGGAACGGCTATAGCGGCCTTCTGCTTTTTAGCCGATACAAGGACAGCCAAAACCTGTACTATGCCGGGATCAGGATGGACGGCAAAGCGACAATCAAGAAAAAAATCAATGGCGCTTACTATACCATGGCCGAAGCGAAAGTTTTCTCCGCCGATTCCGGATACGACAAAGAAGCCAACCCAAATCTTATCCCCGGAAACAAGTGGATGAGAATTAAAATGGAAACAAAAGACCTTCCCGACGGGAGCGTATCAATTTCTTTATTTTTGGATAAAACAGACTTAGGAACTTACGCGCAAATCCTATCCGCCACCGACAAGCCCGGGCTTTACGGAGGAACAGATACCGTCAAAGGGCCTACTTACGCCGGATTCCGAAGCGATTATATGGATCTTATCTTTGACGACTATAAACTGACAGAGATGTAAGGAAAAAATCAGCCGGAAATCAGTTAGGAAGTCGAAAAAATAAAACGAAGTTAATTTGTACGATCGTACAAATTAGCTTCGTTTTATTTTTTATAACATTCAACAAATTTAAACTTTTTCCGCCTTGTCTACTCCGTCGCTACGAGAATAGCCCCGCAAGAATTTTCCGCCAACTCAACAATTTTCATAACTTCGTCTATAAGAGGCTCAACCGCCCGGAATTTTTTGCCGTCTTTTGTCTCCAAATTGACGTCCAAACGATGAGACTGAAAAACTTTGCTAACCTGGCAATTTTCTATAAGTCTTACCGCGGAAGTCCAAGCAATAAAAATATTATACTAAAAAAACTACCGCAAAACATTCCAAATCTCCGGATCCTGGCCCCCGTCAATCTTGAAAATAGCGACGCCCCGAACGCCCAGTTTCCGAGCCAGATCCATTTTGTCTTTAATGGCGGAAGCGTCGCTCCACCAAAGGATCCGGAAAGGGTTTGGAGACCCCCCGCTTGCCGTCGCCATGGCGTAGGCGGTTGCGATAAAAAGATTTTTATGGGAAACAGGAATCCCGCCTTCCATGCCAATATAAGGAATATACATAAAACTTTTTTCCCCGGCGCTGTTTCTTTCCGGAACCGTTTTCATTGAATCGGCAAGTTCCAAAGCGTATCGCGGATTAAATGACCATAACTTGTCATAGCGGTAGCCGTAAGAAAGCGGGGTCACTTCGTATTCATAGCCATAAGTCGGAACTCCAATGACAATTTTCTTTTTGGAAATAGTTTTGGACGCCTCCTTTACCGCTTTCTCTACCCAGCGCGGGTCGGCTACCGGCACATAAGGGCCGTCCTCCAGAGCGTTGAGGCGGATATCAATTGATCCCTGGTCGTAAGCCATAATCCTGACCCTGTCGCAGTATTTGTTTATCGCGACAAAATCGTTGGCATATTCAACAGTTTTCGGAATCGTGTCATACCGCGAAGATAAGGGCGTTCGGGCCTCTATCGTGCAAGAGACAAATTTTTTGCCCATCGCTTGATAGAGTTCTTTCAGAAAGAGCGAAAAATAATTTTTGGTTTTGGCGAGTTTGCCTTCGTAGTCAATATCCACCCCGTCAAAATTACGGCCATTAACCATTCGGACAATTTCCTCAATATGAGCCTTGCGGAGTTTTGGATTGCGAAGCACTCTGTCAATCGCTACTCCATTGCTCCACATGACTGTGGGAAAAATTTTCACCTTGTTTTCTTTGGCAAGAGAAAAAAGTTCCGGCCACGGCTCTTTGTCAATTTCCGACGCGTCAAAAAGAGTTCCATCCTGTTTTACGGTAAATCCAAAAGGAGAAATTTCTTTGAAAATAGAGATGTTGGCAATCACTTCGGGTGTTCCGCTCGCTTTTTTCCAATAAGGAATCCAAGCGGAAATCTCAAGCGGGGGCGGCTCCGCCGCCCCCGCTTTTTCCGCAAATCCGAACGCCCCCAAAACCGCCCCCATGATAAAAAATGATTTAAAAAAAGTTTTCATTGGCTTCTGTCATTCCCGCCACCGCCTTCGCAATGGTAAACTCTGGCGGGAATCCGGCGGAGTTTAAAAATTGATAATTGAATCATTGTAAATTGATTGTCCGCCCGTGCGGATCCGCAAGGGCGGAAAAATTGGAAATTGCAAATTGAAAATTAACTACTTCTGGATTCCCGCCTTGGTTCAACGGGGCCAACCACAAGTCGTGAGAATGACAAATCGCTAGCAAATCTTAACTTAAATAATATCACACCCTCCTACAAAGAACGCTTGGAACGAGTAAAATGGTTCAAAAAAAACCGCTTGAATTTGCCTAAGGCAAATTCAAGCGGTTGGATTTTAAAGAACTAGACCGGTTTTTTCTCCGCTTCCGGCTGTTTAACCTCAGAGTAAATGGGAAAACAGATAGAGTCTGTATTCTGATCATCATGATTATACTCCAGAAAAACATTCAATCGGTGTCTTCCTCCAAAAGAAATAAAGGAAAATTCGCATTCGCCTGTTTCTGGATTAAAATTTTTAACCCGATAAGAAGGGCTTCCTTCATTGTTTTGGGCAAATAGGCCTCCTTCAAGCGAAGTGGGATCCACGCAACGAATCCGCCGCGATTTTGTTGATTTTTGAGGTTTTTTGTTAAGGAACTATACACACCCGCGAACCCGCAGGCGCTTTATTTATATTCCTCAGGCAAGACAAGGTCAAGGAAAAAGTAAATAACAAGAGCGCGGCAAAAATATAATTTAGCAAAATGAAACGATCGTTTCATTTT
>CAYGHQ010000057.1:0-6431 GCA_964349845.1 uncultured Candidatus Saccharibacteria bacterium | reverse complement strand
TCCCTAAACCCTATAACCTAGTCCCTATTCCCTAATGGCTGTTTTCTTTTGCGGGTTATGATTCGGACACACTTTATTACTGCATCTTTCTGGTATCGTTTTTGGTCACGAATATTTTTCTCGCCGCCCGCCTGCCATCGCTATGCTTAGGCATTAGCGGGCAGGTCGCTCGAAAAATTTCGCGATTCTTACAGAATCTGTCCGCTCATTGGCTCTCGCAGACTCGAGCTCAATGAGTCTTGCGAAGCTCTCTAAGATCGCTTCTCACCCGCCTCGGCGGATTTTTCTGCCTGCCCGCCATTGCCAAGTCTCAGGCTTTGGCAGGCGGGGTAAAAAATCCGCTTCCGGCTCACAAAAACCATTTCATACTTTCTTCTCGTTGATCTTAGTTGGGTTATGGTTGGGACATAATTTGTTACTACACCGTTCGGGGATGGTTTTTGTGCCCTCCATCATCAAGCTCCCGCACATGGGACAAATTTTTCCCGTGGGTTTGCTTTTGATGATATTTTTGCATTTCGGATAATTGGAACAGCCGTAAAAGATGCCGAATCGCCCGCGTCTTTCCATCATCGTTCCTTCCTTGCAGACGGGGCAGGCTACTCCAGTGTTTTTCTTCTTCTCTTCTTCCGGATCGTTTTTGATAAATTTGCATTTCGGATAATTGGAGCAGGCGATAAACTTTCCAAATCTTCCTTCTCTTTCCATAAGTTCGCCTCCGCAATCGGGGCATTTCTCGCCTGTTTTCTTCGGTCCTTCCATCTCTTTCCCTTCAATCGTGCGGGCTCCGTCGCAGTCGGGATATTTGGCGCAGGACATGAATTTTCCGTTTTTTCCGAGTTTGATAATCATCGGTCCTCCGCACTTTGGACACTTCCATTCGGAAGGAGCGTCTCCTAAATTGGTAATCTTCTCAATTTTTTCTTTGGACTTAACTTCTTTAAGAAATGGTTTGTAGAAATCGCTCAATGTTTTTACGTATTCCGCTTGTCCATCGGCCATAAGATCCAGCTTGTCTTCCATCTCGGCGGTGAAGGTGTCGCTTATATAATTTGTGAAGTTATTTTCCAAGAAGGTTGAAACCACGTCTCCCGTGTCTGTCGGAATCAAAGTCTTGTTCACTTTGTCCACGTATCCGCGCGCTTCAAGCGTCCTCATAATAGTGGCGTACGTGGATGGCCTTCCAATCCCTCTTTTTTCCAGCTCCTTGATAAGCCCGGCTTCCGTGTATCGGGACGGCGGTTCCGTCTGCTTTTCCTCGCTTCCGATTTTTTTAAGATCCAATTTTTCTCCTTTCAAGACTTTCGGAAGTTCCACGTCCTCGCCTTTTGCTTCCGGATCAGCCAGAAGCCAGCCCGAGCTAAGGGTCCGGTTTCCATTGGCCGAAAAATTGGGGATAGCTCCGCTTTCCACGTTAGCAAGAATTTTCGTGCGGAGAATTTTAGCGTCAATCATTTGGGAAGAAACAGTTCTCTGCCAGATAAGTCGGTAAAGCTTTCTCTGCTCCGGCGTGCCGGAGATATCTTCTTTTCCCGAGTGGGTGGGCCGGATAGCCTCGTGAGCTTCCTGGGCGTTTTTGCTTTTTTTGGCGTAAATCCTCATTTCCAGGTTTTCCTTTCCGTATTTTGCCGAAACTACTTTGGCGATTTGCGTTTTAGCCACTTCGGAAAGATTGGTGCTGTCGGTTCTCATGTAGGTAATAAGACCGGCTTCATAGAGCCTTTGGGCGATCTGCATGGTGCGGGAAGGGGCAAAGCCTAAGCGCGAGCTGGCCGACTGTTGGAGAGTGGATGTGATAAACGGAGCGCGCGGGGCGCGTTTGGCTTCCGATTCAACCACATCCAAAACTTTCCACTTTTCTCTTTTTCCGATTTCAATAATTCTTGCCGCTTCTGTTTCTTTGGTCGGAGCCTTGACGCAAGTCAAAAGAAGTTTCTCCTTCTTTTCTGTTTCCGTTTCGGCTGTGATGACCCAGTATTTGACAGGTTTAAACGCCCGGATTTCTCTTTCTCGTTCCATGACAATGCGAAGGGCCGGGGACTGGACGCGTCCGGCCGAAAGCCCGTAGCGGACTTTTTTCCAGATAAGGCCGGAAAGATCGTATCCGACAAGCCGATCAAGCACCCTTCTCGCTTCTTGGGCTTTTCGCAAATTTTGGTCAATGTTTCTTGGATGTTCTATCGCTTCTTTGACGGCATCCTCTGTGATTTCGTGAAAAGTCACCCGCTTTGGACGCTTCAAACCGACGGCTTCCGCCACATGCCACGCGATAGCTTCTCCTTCTCGGTCAGGGTCGGTAGCAAGAACCACTTCATCGGCTTTTTGAGATAAGGATTTTATTTCCTCAAGAACTTTTTCTTTTCCCTTAGCCACTTCGTAATGCGGAATAAAACCGCCCTCTATATCAATGGCTTTTTTGTTGCTCTTTGGAAGGTCTCGGACGTGGCCTATTGAAGCCACCACCTTATATTTCCCGTCCAAATATTTTGAAATTGTCTTCGCCTTGGCGGGAGATTCTACGATAAGAAGTTTCATATTATTTTTTTAGTATCTAATATTTTTAGGACTTACGCAGTTCATCAAAAAATCACTATTTTCTTGTTTGTCATTCCCGCGAAGGCGGGAATCTATGAATAATTCTAAACTTTAATTTGCAATACTGGATTCCCGTATTCACGGGAATGACACAAACTGCGTAAGTCCTAATTTTAATATTTTATGCAGTCTTTCTTAACAATAATCAATTTCATTTAGTATCTCACGAATTTTTACATTTGCGCAAATATGGGGATAATGAAATCACCGGAGAAATTTCTCCGGTGATTTAAGTTCTGGAGAGTTCAAAATAACAGACGACCGAGAAAGCTCAAAACAACTGTAGTTATAGCAACCGCAATCGCGGTTGCCACGCACGCCCTCTTGGTTTCTTTTATTTCCTCCAGAACAAGATTCTCAATATTCATATTTATCCTTTCTTTTCTATTTTTAATTATATCATGCTTATCTTTAAAAAACAAATTTTTACCCCGTAGTAGATTTTGGCCTTAATTTTTTGAGTTATTTTAGGAGAATTTTCTTTATTTTGCTACTAAATCGGAATTGTGGATTTTTTTGTTTAGGGGAGTAAAAATTAAAAGCTCAAGACCAAAATTCACTACGGGGTTTATCTACTTCTATTTTTTCTCGTTTGGGGATAAAATAATATCCATGTATAGAAAAGCAAAAGGTTTTACCTTGATAGAACTCCTCGTTGTTATCTCTATTGTCGGCTTGCTTTCGTCTATTGTCTTATCCAGCCTTAATGCTACCAGAGCCAAAGCGAGGGACGCGAAAAGAGTGGGGGACTTGAGAGCGGTAAAAACAGCTCTTATGCTTTATTACGATAAATACAGGGTCCATCCTAATGATGTTCCTGTTGGATTGAATCCGTGGTCAGATAATTTTAACAGCATGGCTGGACAGCTTGTCACTGAAGGATTTCTGGGAACTGTTCCTGTTCCTCCTTCTGGAAGTTTTGGTTACGGATATTACAATTATTCAGGTACTCCCTCAATAGGAGGTCTTTTGGTGACTTATTTAGAGACTGACACAGGGAGCGCGAGCGGAAGGCCTGAATCTTGCCGGCCGTGGGCTCCCGCAACCAATTGGTGCGATCAAGCCGCAAATAACTGGTATTGCCTCTGCAATCCGTATTAAGAGAGGTGTATTTCTCCCATAAACTCCTTGATTAATCCTTTTATCTCCAAAATAGTAAGGAGCGAGTTTAGCTCGCTTATTTGAAGTTTGGTTGCGCGGATTAACTCGTCTCGCGAAACCGGCTCAGAAAGAGCCTCTATTATTTGTTTTTCTTTGGGAGAACAGTCCGAATAATCTTTTTTAACAGGCTCGTTTTCTTCATCCGTTTTAAATCCAAGCGCGTCAAGAATGTTTTTTGGGGAGGCGATTGGCGTGGCTCCAAGCCGGATAAGCATGTGCGGGCCTTCTGATGTTTTAGAAAAAATCGGCCCGGGAACGGCGAAAACATCGCGGTTGTATTCCGTGGCCAGACGGGAAGTGATGAGCGTTCCCGATTTTGTTTCTGCTTCAACCACCATTACGGCATTTGAAAGTCCGGCCATGATTCTGTTTCTTTGGGGAAAGCTCCATGGGGTAGCTTTAAAATTGTTTTCAAATTCGGAAAGCAAAGCTCCGCCCTCGGAGAGAATTTTTTCGGCTAAGCGCAAGTTGGTGGATGGGTAGAGGACTTTGGGGGAAAGCCCCGAGCCGGGGACAGCGACTGTTTTAAGCCCCGCCGATAAAGCCGTTTTGTGGGCGATTGAATCAATTCCCAAAGCCAAGCCGGAAACAATAACTATCGGATATCCGGAGAGTCCGCCGATAAGTTTTTCCACCGCTTCCTTTCCGTAATTCGTGAATTTTCTGGATCCGACGACCGAGAGCCATTTGCGGTCTTCCGGCGGGAGTTCTCCGACAGCGCGGAGAGTTTTCGGGCAGTCCGGAATCTGCAAAAGCTTTTTGGGAAAATCTTTCCTCTCTAATTCTCGTATTTTAAACTGCATGTTTCCTATTTTATCCTTTTTAAGTTTCTTTGAAAATCGCGCCAAAATCTCCGAAACGCAACATTGGCTTTTTAGATTTTCTTTTGTTATCATAAGAGAGCCCTGTTCTTCCGAAAGCAAGGAGGCTGGCTCGAAGTATCTTTCCTAAAAACTTAATGGTTTGGTGTACAGGGGACGGCGCATATTTTCACGGTTTGCGTCGCCAGAGATCTGCTAGCCGCTTTCTTCCCAAGGGAAAGCGGCTTTTTTATGATATACTTTTTTTATGGGAAAAATCGCTAATACGGGAAAAGAAATTGAAGCAGAGGGGGAAATAACGCATCACGCCTATCTGGTTTTAGGCGGAAGGGAAAATGCTGTTCCGGCCATTTTAGGATTTATTCAAGAAAAATTTAAAATAAAAAAGACTGGCAATCCTGATTTTTGGATGGGGGAATTTGAAACAATGGGGATAGACGAGAGCCGGACTCTCAAAGAAGCCGAAACCCGGAAAAGCTTCGGAGGCGGAAAAAAAATTTTTTTGATTACAGCCGGCTTTATAACCCGCGAGACGCAAAATTCCCTCCTTAAAATGCTTGAAGAACCCAGAGGGGAAAATATTTTCTTTTTGGCTGTTCCCTCAAAAGATACCCTTCTTCCCGCTCTTTGTTCCCGTCTTGCCGATTTTCCCGTTCCGGTTTTGAAATCGGACGGAGAAGACGGCTCGGCGCGGAAGTTTTTAAAGCAAAATCTTCCGGAAAGGCTCAAGTTTTCCAAAAAAATGGCGGAAGACATCAGCGAGGGAAACGCGGGGAAACAATCCGCGGTTTCTTTTCTAAACGGCTTGGAGAGTATTTTCAGGCGGGGAGTTTGCGATGGAAAATTCTCCCGGAAGGATGTTTTCTCTCTTTCGGAAATATTAAAATGCAAAAGCTATCTTTCCGACCGCGCTCCTTCCGTTAAGATGATTTTGGAACATATCGCCCTTATCCTCCCTCTTTAGCTTCCACCTAAAACCTGTTCAAAAATTCTTGATGATACAGTTTTTTGTGAAGGACTTTTTAATGGAGGGAAGAGATGGTAGAATAAAAATATAATTATTAAATCCAAAATATAAATAAAATCCCTCCCTCCGAAGACGGAGTACTCCCTTTAAAAAAGGGAGAATTAATTCAATATACGTTCTTAATTCCTCCTTTCTTAAAGGAGGTGCCTCGCATAATTCGGGGCGGGGCGGAGGATTTTAAAAACATGGCTTACAATTTTTCTCGCTTTAACGCCGAGTCCAAAAAAATAGAGGAGTGGCTTTCCAAAGAATTTGCCGGCATCCGCACATCGCGGGCGACACCGGCCATTCTTGACGGGGTGATGGTTGAATCATACGGATCCAGAATGCCGGTCAAGCAGGTGGCCAATATTTCCGGCGAAGACGCCCGGACCCTCCGGATCGCGCCGTGGGACGCTTCCCAAATCAAGGAAATTGAAAAGGCGATTGTAACTTCCAACCTTGGATTATCCGTTTCAATAGATGATAAGGGCTTGCGGGTGGCATTTCCGTCTCTTACCGAGGACCGCCGGAAATCTCTCATAAAGCTTTCCAAGGAAAAATTGGAAGAAGCCAAGATTTCCGTAAGAAAACTGCGCGACGAGGCATGGAAAGATATTGAAGCTACAGAGAAAAAAGGGGGGATGGGAGAAGACGAGAAATTCCGATTGAAAAAAGAAATGGAAAAGATGGTGGAGGCGCTTAATAAAAAGCTTATGGAGGCGGAAGAAAGAAAGGAAAAGGAAATTCTAAGTTAAAATCCGAAATTCGAATATCGAAATCCGAAACAAAGCCCGTCCGCCTTTGCGGATCCGCGCAGGCGGAAAAAAGAAGAAAATTCAAAATTC
>CAYGHQ010000056.1:0-6751 GCA_964349845.1 uncultured Candidatus Saccharibacteria bacterium | reverse complement strand
TATCTGCTCTCATAGTTTAATGGATAGAATGCAAGATTGCGGATCTTGCGATCGTGGTTCGATTCCACGTGAGAGCACAAAGGTTATGGTGAAAAAAGATAATACAGAAAGTCTGCCGACCAAACTCCTCCTTAGAAATAAGGAATTTTTAAAAGGGAAAAATGTTCTGGTTTTGAATCCGGACAGCGAAGCTTCTTTTGGCGCGATTAGAGAAATTTTTCCCAAGAAAAAAATAACCGCTTTCACGCCAGATTATGGCGTTTACAGGAACCTGACGCAAAAATTTTGGGACAAAGAAAATGTAAAAATATTTTTCGGCCATTTTTACGATCCGGAGGAAAAGCATGATCTGGTTATTCTTCATCTTCCTAAAAGCAAAGACCTTATTGAATATTTTTTAGCTTTGACATCTTTTGTTTCTAAAAAAGACGCCCCTGTCATTTTAATTGGAGAAAATGACGCCGGAATAAAATCGGCCGGAAAAATTTTGGAGAAAGCGGTAGGAAAAATATCTCACAAAGATAATGCTTTTCACTCAAGCTTTTTCCTCGCCCTTAACCAAAATTTTTCCGGCCGATTTTCCCTTGAAAACTGGATTAAGCTGTGGACATCCGATATCCACAATTTAAAAATAGCTTCCCTTCCCGGAGTTTTCAGTAAAGGCGAAATTGACCCGGGCACAAAAATTCTCCTTGAAAATATTTCCCTTCCCAAAAACGCGAGTGTTTTGGACTGGGGATGCGGAAATGGAACTATCGGTCTCTTTCTTCAAAAAAAGTACGGCTGTAACGTGGATTTCGTTGATTCAAGCGCTTTCGCTTTGGAAGCGACAAAAATAACCCTGAAAGAAAACGGAATAGATGTCGTCCGCATTTTTCCGTCAGACATTTTCTCGGATGTAAAAGGAGAATATGATTTTATAGTATCCAATCCCCCATTTCATAAAGGCATAAAAAATTTTTACGGAGCTACCGAAAAATTCCTCCTTGAAGCGCCGGCGCGCTTGAAACTCGGAGGAAAAATTTTTATTGTCGCCAATTCTTTCCTTAAATACGAGCCGATTATTGAAAAAAGTTTCGGGAATTTCCGAGAGGTTTTGAATAACAAGAAATACAAAATCTTAGTAGCCACTAGGGGTTAGGGACTAGCCACTAGGGTAAATACAAAAACAAGAAAAGCGGGACTCGCCTTTGGCGAGTCCCGCTTTTACTAGTGGCTTGCCCTGAGGTTTTATCGAAGGGCTATTCCCTAGTCCCTTTTATCCCCTAGTGACTAAGTTAACCATCATGGTCAATCTTGATTTCTTCCTTGAAGCTGTATTTTTGTGGATAGTGTGCCCTTTAGCCGCTTTGTCTATGGCTTTGTAAGCCGAAGGAAGGAGTTTGAGAGCTTCGGATTGTTTCTTTTCTGCCACGAACTTTTTGATTTTTTTAACTGTGTCTTTCATCGCATCCTTCCGGCGAGAGTTAAAAACCTTCTTTCGGAAAGAAGCGCGAAGAGCCTTTTTTGCTGATGAAGTTATAGCCATATGGTTTAGTTACAAGTTTAAAGTTATAAAGTGTAAAGTTAAACAAGCAGTGAAAAGATAGTAGCAGATAATAAGCCAAGAAGCAAATCCGAGACACGAAAATTTGATCAAGCACGAAATCCGAATATCGAAATCCGAAACAAAGCCCGTCCGCCCTTGCGGATCCGCGCAGGCGGAAAAATAAAGAAAATTCAAAATCCCAAAAACCAAGAATAATCCCCTGTTTAGATATTTGGATTTTCTTGATTTGGCTTCGTTTGTTTCGAATTTCGTGCTTCGGATTTCGGATTTTTATTGTATACTATCCCTATGATCTCCCACCTATCCGGCACAATCATCCACAAAAGCATCCGGTATGTAATACTAGACGTAAACGGCATCGGGTACAAAGTTTTTTGTCCGTCTGATACCATTTTTGAAATCGGGAAAAGAAATCCAGATGAAAAAATCGCTCTTTGGACGCATCATGCTGTCCGGGAAGATGCCGAGGATTTGTATGGATTTCTCACAAAAGAAGAAAATGACTTTTTTGAGCTTTTGATTTCCGTTTCGGGAATAGGGCCAAAAACCGCTCTTGGGGTTTTGAGCGTAGCCACTATCGCCAACTTGCGAAAAGCTATCGCCACGGGAGAGACAAGTATCCTCACAAAAGTTTCCGGAATCGGAAGAAAAATCGCCGAGAAAATCGTACTTGAGCTTAAAGACAAGATTATTCCTTCCGAAGAAGAAAAAACTGGAACTCCGGAGGGCGAAACGGAAGCTATTGAAGCTCTCATTTCCCTCGGCTACTCGGAGCGCGAATCCCGCGAAGCTCTCAAAAAAGTTCCAAAAAATCTTTCAGCGACAAACGATATTTTGAAGCATGTGTTGAAGGAGATGGGGAAAAAATAAAGATAGCCATTAGGGTGAGAAGCGACCTCAAGGAAGCTTCGCAAGACCTTTTGAGATAATTTCTGAATTATCCAAAAGGTGTACTGCTCCTGTAAGGTTTAGCCACTAGGGAAAATACAAAAAAGATTAGCCCGGGGACGCTTCGCGTCCCCGGGCATTAGATTTCTTTTTACTACTTTTCATCCTATTTACAAATCCATGAATAGCACGAACTTGCGATAGACATCAACAAAATTGATCCTGGATAAATAAAATTAGTGAACCTTTTGTCAGGTTCCCACCCAACAATTCCCACAAAACTAACTAAGAAAAATGACACTATCCCCATTGCTAAAAATGCTCCCCCTAACTTTTTTGTATATTCTTTTGTTGTGGGGTATTTCATAATTTTCCTTTCTGAATTTTCGGTTTGTGTTAATCCAATGTAACCTGTAGCTATGAATTCACAGATCAGTGTAAATGAACTTACTGCTTTTTAATTTAGCATACTGGTTAAAATAAGTCAAGTAGGAAATAACAGGAAATGCTAGTAAAATTAAGCTGTGGAAAAAGCCTTATTTTTAGCCAAAAAATTGATACCAAAACGAGTTTTCTCCTTTTTTCAGCCTGCTTATCATTACTCTTTAGCCTTGCTTGGAGCGATGATTTATCGCTTGCCCGCCCGACACATAAAGGTGGTTTTTGTAACGGGAACAAAGGGAAAAAGCTCAACTGTAGAAATCCTGAATACTATTTTGGAAAAAGCGGGTTATAAAACCGCCGTGGCGGGTACTGTCCGATTTAAGGTTAGAGAAAAATCATGGCCAAATCTTTACAAAATGACTATTCCTGGAAGATTTTTTCTTCAGAAATTTCTCCGAGAGTCTGTCACGGCAAAGTGCGATTACGCCATTATTGAAATGACAAGCGAGGGAGCCAAGCAGTTTCGCCACAAGTTCATTCCTTTTGACGCTTTGATTTTCACCAACCTCGCTCCCGAACACATTGAATCGCACGGTTCCTATGAAAAATATCTCCTAGCCAAACTTTCACTTTGCCGGGCGCTTGAAAATTCAAACAAGAAAAATCGGGTAGTCGTGGCAAACACGGATGACAAGGAGGGATTTAAATTCCTGGAAACAAAAGTAGAAACAGCTATCCCCTACTCTCTCAAAAATGCCGAGCCCTACAAAGCAACCTCAAACGGATTGGAGATGACAATTGACGGAGAAGTTTTTCGTTCTCTTCTTAAGGGTATTTTTAACATTTACAATATTTTAGGAGCGGTTTCTTACGCCAAAAGCCAAGGGATAAAATCGGAGGATATAAAAGAAGCTTTGGAAAATTTAAGCCTTATCCGCGGAAGAGCCGAGATTGTGAGGTTGCCGGAAAAAAACTTGGGATTTGATGTAGTTGTGGATTATGCCCACACTCCAGACTCCCTTCGGGCAATTTACGAAGCATTTAAAGACAAAAAAATTATAGGCGTTTTGGGAAACACAGGAGGGGGACGAGACAAGTGGAAAAGGCCGGAAATGGGGAAAATTGCCGACATTTATTGCGAGAAAATAATTCTCACCAATGAAGATCCTTACAATGAAGATCCGGAGGTTATAGTCAAAGAGATCGCGGAAGGAATAAAAAATCACAAGCCGGAAATAATTATGGACAGAAGAGAAGCTATTGGAAGAGCTCTTAGATTAGCGGAAGATTTAGTCCCTCGACTCACCCCTCGCAACCCTTCGACAAGCTCAGGGCAAGAATCCTCGGGGCTCGCTCGGGACAGTTATGAAAACGATAAGAATGTAGTCGTTTTGATAACTGGCAAAGGAACAGACCCGTACATTATGGAATCAAACGGCAAAAAAACGCCATGGGATGATGCCAGCGTAGTCAGGCAAGAACTTGAGAAGTTATCTCAAAATAAATAGTTTTTTCACATTCACAATTATTTATTCAAAATAAAAATCCGAAGCACGAAATCCGAAATTCGAAACAAATCCGGAAAATTCTAAATCTTAAATTCTAAACAAGAAAAAACTTAGAAAACTCCGTTTCGGTCATTAGAATTTTCGAGCTTTGTTTCGGATTTCGTGCTTCGGATTTAGAATTTTTTAAATTTATGCCCGAACTTCCCGAAGTCCATACAACCGCAACCATTCTAAACAAACTTGTAAAAGGTTTGATTATTAAAGATGTTTGGACGGACTACGAATCTTCATATCATGCCGATAAGAATAATATTAAAAATCCGAATTATTTCAAACAATTTAAAAAAGAAATTCTTGGAAAGAAAATTTCGGCTGTTTATCGCCGAGGTAAAAATGTTCTTTTTGACCTTTCGGGAGGAATAACCGCGCTCGCGCACATGAAGATGACGGGACACTTCCTGTACGGAACATATAGAAAAATTTCTAATTCACCTAATTACCTAATTTCTAATAAAATTCCAAACCACAAATCACAAACAAAAGAAAAACAGGGAGAATGGGAGGCGGTGGAGCCGGAAACACTAAAAGATCCGTTTAATAGCTTTATCCATTTGGTTTTTACTTTTTCAAACGGCAAACATTTGGCTTTCTCTGATATGAGAAAATTTGCCAAAGTGATATATTTTGAAACAGCTAGAAAAGATTTATTGTCCGATCTTTCCCAACTCGGCCCCGAGCCTCTCGCGGAAAATTTTTCTTTAAAAATTTTCCGCGAGAGGCTCTGCAGTCGCCCCAACGAAAAAGTGAAGCAGGTTCTCTTGGATCAGGAAGTAATTTCCGGCATCGGAAATATTTATTCGGACGAAATTCTTTGGGGGGCCGAGATCCATCCGCTCTCGCTTGTAAAAAATATTCCGGGAAAAGTTCTCCACAAAATTTTTAATTCCACAAAAAAACTTCTCAAAGCTGGAATAAAAGCCGGGGGAGATTCAATGTCCGACTTCCGAAATCCTTATGGGGAAAAAGGCAATTTCCAAAATTTTCATAAAGCCTACAGGCGAGCCGGAGAAAACTGTCCCAAAAGAGGATGCGGGGGAAAAATCAAAAGAATTGTTATTGCTACCCGAAGCGCGCATTATTGCGATAAACATCAACAGTTATTTAAGTAGCTAAAAACAGAGAATATTGTATTATAAAAGGTAATTACTTTTTAAAATCCGAAGCACGAAATCCGAAATCCGAAACAAACCCCGTCCGCCCTTGCGGATCCACGCAGGCGGAAAAATGGGGAAAATCCTAAATTCCAAACAAAGAAAGATTTTTATTTCTTTTTTTGGATTTTCTTTATTTGGCTTCGTTTGTTTCGAATTTCGATATTAGAATTTCGTGCTTTCTTATTAAGATGGACAGCGATTTAAAATGGTTTCTCGGATTCATAGGGGTTTTCGTATTCCTCTGGATTGCCGGAGGCGGATTTAACCGTAAAAGCACTACTAGCCAGCCTTTTATAAAACCGCTTACCGAAAGCGGGAGTATGGAATATTACGGGGAAGATTTTGCCCCCTCTTCCGGCAATTCCGGAAACTCTTCAGGAGATACAGGAGCCGGAAGCGACCCCACCGAAACATCCGGGCAGAATACGCAAAAAGAGCTTGATAGAATCCAAGAGGAAATAAATAAAATATCGGAAAGCATCTCTGTTTCTCCTCTTAAGGGGAAAATTTCCATCCAATCGATTAACAGCTACTCATACGGAAATACCGACCAGGAAAAAGCCAATAGCGAATACCTGACCCTGTCCGTCGTTCCAAATCTCTCCGAGAAAATTCTTATTACCGGAATGAGACTCCGAAGTTCATCTACAGGAAACGAGGCGACTATCGGAAACGCAGTCATCCTTCCCTTTCCGGGAATTATAAACAGCGCCTCGCCCGTCTACGCTTCTTCCGGAGAAACAGTCTACGTTGTGACTGGCCGGTCTCCTTTGGGCTATTCTTTCCTTCTAAACAAATGCGCGGGGTACTTCAATCAGTTCCAAAGTTTCACCCCCTCCTTTTACACCTACTGCCCGCTCATAAGAAACGAGAGGCTTCCGCAGAAACCAAACGCCTTGAATGACGCTTGCCTTGATTACATTGAAAGCGTGGGATCCTGCCAAACCGTTTCCAATCCTCCCGCTTATCTTTCCCATGAATGCCAGACATTTCTTATCAATAATGCCAACTACAATTCCTGCATAGAAAATCATAAGAATGACGGGGATTTTTACCAGAAAGACTGGAGAATTTATCTTGGAAGAAGCGAAAAGTTATGGAAAGACCGGCGCGAAAAAATAGAACTTTTGGATCAGAATGGGAAGGTTGTTAGTAATGCGAATCTCGTTAGGCGGACAACAGCCCCACAGAGCCGTTTTTGGAGAAAA
>CAYGHQ010000055.1:0-6849 GCA_964349845.1 uncultured Candidatus Saccharibacteria bacterium | reverse complement strand
TTCGGCAAAATCCGGAACTCAATTACGGTAACCTTTAATTATGGCCTATATCGTGGGTATCGGATTACAAAGAAAGGCAAAAATGTTATATTTGTGGAATTAGCGACCATCGTGTTTTGGAATTTCATCATTTAGAAGATAAGTATTTTAATGTATCTGACTTCTTATTTAATCACTATGGGTTAGATAATATAAAGAATGAAATTAAAAAATGTATGGTATTATGTGCAAATTGTCACAAAATTCTTCACTTTGAAGAAAGAAAAATGATAAAGGAAAAGAGTTTGCAGGCAAAAGTTTAGCGGAAAACGGGGCGTAGTGTAACGGTAGCATTAGTCCTTTGGGAGGATTCGGTCCGAGTTCAAATCTCGGCGCCCCGACAAAGAATTTATCCAAATGTCCGGGGGGACATTTGTGGCTCGAAGAGAAGCAGTCCCAGTTCAAATCTGGGTGTTTCTAGTTTTGTAAAAAGTTTCAATTTTGTACCAGGTGTTTAATAAATTAATTTTAGGCAAAGTGCAAAGTAGTTATATGAAAAAAATAATCTCAGTTGGTGTAATAATATTACTGATCATTGTCGGTGTATTATTTTATAATAAATCGAGTGCACCCAAGATTACTTCTGAAGTAACATCAGCGTCTATTGATCAATTAGTTAAAGAAACTCAAACTCCCAGTCCTTCTGCTAGTTCTAGTCTACCTGTAAAATCTGTCATAAAAAATATTTGGGGAAACTGTATTGAATCTACGTCCTCTAAAATTCCGTTCAGTTTTGAAAATATGAAGGCGGTTTACGGCGGTGCAGTCGAGCAGAATCGCTTCGCGTTAAGATTTTTGGATAGTGCGCAAGTCAGAATAAGAGGGGGAAAACTAACGAGTCTTTGCGGGGCCAGTCTTGACCAAATTAATGCTGTCATTAAGGCCTTAAATTTGTCTATATCAAAGATGCACAGCTCTCCCGAAGAGACGATGAATCAGTGGGCAATTAAATCTGGAATTAATCTAAATTCTGACTACATAATCACTATTCCGGCGAATTCAAATATCGATCTTCTGAAAGTGTCCATTGAAATGCTTTATAATACAGGTGTCGTTGAAAGAATCTCTCTTATGCCCATTCCAGTACCTATGAATTAAACTTATTAGATGACCAATAGAATTTGCTAAAAAATTGCGTTGGGGGGATAAAAGGAGAGTCTGTAGAAACAAAAGAAATGCTGACTCCACTGTGGTTTGATTTTAAAAATATTCCTTATGCCCTCATGATGTCATCGGATGTTAAGTTTTTTCCCTTGATTCTTGGAGGAAAAAGAATCAAAGCCAAATCTTTTTTTGATAAAGACGGAAAGATTTGCGGGAAATTTGTTCTTGAAGAAATTGTTCCGATTATAGTGTGAAAAAGGATACTTTGGTATCCTTTTTAATTAGGACTTACGCAGTTGAGCAAAAAATACCATTTTTCTTTCTGTCATTCCCGCGAAGGCGGGAATCCAAATTGTGTGGTAAAACCCTGGATTCCCGCCTTCGCGGGAATGACAGAAGACGATAAGTCCCACTTTCAATCTAAATGTCAAAAAAATTTCAAAGAAAAATTGAAGATTTTAAGTGCGAAAATTGCGGTAGGGAAGTTGTGGGCGATGGATATACGAATCATTGCCCGAATTGTCTTTGGAGCAAACACGTGGATAAAAATCCGGGCGATAGGGAAGAGGATTGCGGGGGAATGATGAAACCGATTGGAGTAATTAAGAAAAAAGGCGAGTTTTATATAACTCACCAGTGTCAAAAGTGCGGATTTGAAAGGCAGAAGAAAATGGAGAAAGAGGATAATTTTGAGGCTTTGATTTCTATCCAAAAAATTAGTTAAAACCTTTAATTTTCCCACAGTTTGCCTATAAGGAGGCTTGTTAAGGCTTCTTCTGTGGTTGTGCTGAAGTTTTTGGAGATTGAAGATATGTCTCTCTCTATAAATTCCTGGAAGCTGAGTCCAGTCTCCTTTTTAAGTTCTCTTTCAATGTAGGCCAACGTTACCGCCTGAAGCTCCCTTTTGTCAGTAGTTTTGGCTTCGGTCATGGTGACTATAATTCCGACCAGATTTTCATTGGAATTTACCACAGCTCCGCCCGAGGCTCCTTTTTGGGCGACGGGACTTCCTCCCATATTAATTAGATCAAATGAGGTAGTATCAAAAGTGAAGAAATTAAGGATGTTTGATACGGAGGAGGTGATGTACAAATCTTTTTGGGTGAAGATACCTCCCAAAAAACCGGCCGGATAGCTTGCTACTAAAACCTGCCCATTTCCCGCTATTTGCCTATCCCGGGTGACGGCTTCTATTGCCGGAAATTCTTTCGGCAGGGAAGAGCTCGCATTTTCCGGTCTGATTATTTCAAGAAAGGCAAAATCGTTCTCGCCGGTGCCTTTGGGGTTTTCGTTTTTAATATCTGAAAAATTTTTCATCACCCACGTTGGAGGCATGTATAAAAGGCGGGCTTTATAGGAAGTTGCGGCCGGACTCCCCATTCTTATGGAGCAATTTAAGAAATTTTTAGTTGGGTAATCTTTTATGAGAAAATATTGAGCTATGTGGGCGTTAGTGAGTACTATTCCTTTTTTGTCTACAATTACTCCGCTTCCTGTGAGGGGCTCAAGAAGACCGCCTCTTTCGCTGGTGCAGATTATATTAACTAGCGATTCTCTTGTTTTTTTATTTATTTCGCTCCATTTTGGCTCTGGAGGCTTCAAAACAGAGGTTTTTTGGATGTTTATTGCAGAAGAAGGTTTTTTAAGGGCGGTTTTTGTAACGGCAAAAGCGATATTTTCTTGGAAAAAAGAAAAAAGCAAGATACTTGCGAAAACAGCCATTGGCAGAAATTTAGCTCTCATGTTTTTTATAACGCTTCCACAAGACATTTTGTTTTAGATATTTTAGATAATAAAAATAAAAAATCCGTATCTTTTTGTAAAGAAGTGGGATAATTATCCACATTTTTATTCTGAACAGTCGAATATAGCATGCTATGATTATAGATGTGAGAGATAAATCAATAAAAAATTTGGCTATGGAATTGAGGCGAAGCGGTTATTCTTATAGTTTTATCTCAGAAAAAACTGGAATCTCAAAAAGCACCTTAAGTGACTGGCTTTCTCTTTGTAATTATATACCAAATAAAGAAACTATAGAGCGGATCGGCAAAGCCAGATCCGCCTCGGGGGCTGTGAAAAGTAAAATTAAATTGGACTCAATTCTTAGGGCTGAGGAAGTGGCTAAAAAAGATATTGGATCTGTTACTGCCAGGGATTTGTTTATGCTGGGGCTTGGGGTTTATATCGGGGAAGGATGCAAGAGCGCTCAACTCATTAGAATAATAAATGGAAATTCCAAGGTTATCAGGCTTGCAATTAATTGGTTAAAAAAAACTTGCGGTTTGACGAATGACAATTTTGCGATTAGAATTCACTTGTATCCAGATAATAAGGAGAAGGAGTGTTTGGACTTTTGGTCTAAGGAAACGGGAATTTCTTTAGATAAGTTTTACAAGTCGCAGGTAGATTTTAGAAAAGATAAAAAAAAGTTTAAACAGGGAAAGCTTCCTTACGGGACAGCTCACTTGTCTGTTAAAAGTAATGGAAAAAAGGAATTTGGAGTTTTTCTTGCAAGAAGGATAGGGGGCTGGATGAAGGAGGTTCTTAAATAAATGCGGGTATGGTTTAGTGGTAGAATGACACACTTCCAATGTGTAGACGGGAGTTCGATTCTCCCTACCCGCACCATCTATGGTGATGCTGATTGCTAATAATCAATGTCAAATAAAAAAGATTGGTCTGAATATTTTGAGTTTACTCGTATAATAAGGCTCCATATTCATTGCTTGTGGAGGCTGTAAAATACGTCGTAGATAAAGGTAAGGCGATAGATATAGGTGGTGGATCGTTGAGAGATACTCGATATCTTCTGGATCAAGGGTTCGACGTGACAGTTATGGATAATAGCCCACTCCTTAACGAGGAGGTCGCCAGAATTCAAAACGTAAAATTGCACCAATTTGTTGCTTCTTTTGAAGATTTTCCTTTTCCAAAAAATGAATATGATTTAGCTTCTGCGATGTTTGCGCTGACATTTTGTGATCCACTGCACTTTGATACAGTTTTCAAAAAAATAGAGGATTCTCTCAGATCCGGAGGGATATTCTGTGGTCAATTATTCGGGGATCGGGACATGTGGTCGAATAACCCCAATATGACTTATCCAAACAAGGGTCACCTAATGAAACTACTATCAAATTTTGAAGTTATTAATTTTTGTGAGAAAGAGACAGATGATAAAGATTCAAGTGATGAAGTGAGATCAGGGCATGTCTTCCAATTTATTGCTAGAAAATGCCCCCCTATGTCTATCCGTTAGTGTTCTAATTAATATTCCGCCAAAATACCCTTATGTTGTCTAATATCGCCTATTCCGAGATGCGGATCGGGCGCCACTCCGTTCGTTAGGACGAACTTCGCGGTGCACAGCACCACTTAGTTTCGAATAATCTCTGTTCGAGACTACACGACGCACGCACAAAAAAACAGCCCCGCATGCGGGGCTGTTTGCGTAATTTGTTACCTAAAGGCGAAAGCCTAACCGGGTTTTGGCGGAGAGCCAAATGAGATAGGGGAGATCTTTCCAATATTTCATTTTCTCCCTGTGGTCTTCGTGGAGAAAGTGAGCAGTCTGGTCATAGTAGACGTCCCAATCTTTTGGCATAATCCATCGCGCGTATTTTTCTATGCGGGTCATGTGATCAAAGCTAGAAACAAAAACAACTTTTGTGCCTGGACCAAAACCCCATTTTCCTTTGGCGATACGGATGGCCCAGATCATTTCTGAAAGAGTCCCCCAGCCAAGAGGCTGGTGGTAAACATTGACACAAGGTTCTTTATCCAGCAAGTATTTTGCCATTTGGTCCGCCAAACTGATCGATCGTTTCGCGTTTGGTATAGTTGGGTTTTCTTTACTGTATCCCGCGGAGAATACGCAGTAGTAATTATCTCCACGACAAGTGAATTTTAAAGCCAGATCAATCCGGTTTTCGGTAACTCTGCTAGGATGGCCGATGTCGTTATAACAAAAAGGCATCAAAAGAACATTCATTTTTTTCCTTAATTTCAGGGTTTATTTTGAAAAAACTACTGATAATAGTCTAGCATAGAAAGATTTTTAAGTCAAATTTAAAATTGGTACATTCAACCTTCAAGCGCAACAACTTTATAAAGTTCCATAATTTTGCAAAACTTTATAAAGTTTGCTAAAATAGGTAATACCTTTAGGACTTGCGCGTTTTGATGCAGTTCGAGGAAAAACCGAGGATGAATCCGAGGCGTATTAGAAATACGATGAGGATTAAGACGATGGTTTTGACAAAGAAATGCGCCAAACGCGTAAGTCCTAACCTTATAAATAATTTAAGTGTTTTTATGAATATACACCAAAAACTGGAAATAATTCAAAAAAGACTTGGTTTAACACAGACAAAACTAGCCGAACGGTTCGGTGTTTCTTTTGCCGCATTTAACAGTTGGTGGACGGGCAAATCTGAACCGAGAGCAAAAATGTTAGTCGCAATAGACGAATTGTTTTTAGAAGTGACTGGACAGAAGATAATTCCGGAAGATCAGCTTACGGCAAAAAAACAAATACTATCGCAAAAATCAAGAGAGCATAAAAATATAGTGGCAGAAATTTTGGATAATCCAGATATTCGCGATCAGTTAGTCTTGAAACTTACGTATCATTCAAACAGCATTGAGGGCAGTACTTTAAACGAAAAGGATACAGCTGCTGTCATTTTTGATAATGTCGCCTTGCCGAACAAAAGTTTAACCGAGCAATTGGAAGCAAAAAATCATCAGACAGCCTTGAATTATTTATTTGATCATACCGCCAAAAAAGAAAAAGTTGACGAAGCTCTTGTGCTTAAACTTCACAGCATTCTTATGAATGGTGTCCATCCAGATGCCGGCGTTTATCGCAATCACGCAGTCCGAATTATCGGTGTTAATTTGCCGACCGCAAACTATATGAGTGTCCCAAAATTGATTCCCGAAGTTATGACTCTAATTGTTGATAAGCCAAATGATATTATTGCTTTGTCCGCAAATGTGCACAGTAAATTTGAACAAATTCATCCTTTTTCCGACGGCAATGGCCGAGTTGGCCGCCTCTTAATGAATGCTATGTTGCTTCAAGCCAATTTCCCCCCAGCCATTATTCATCAAGAGCAAAAACAGCTTTATTATACTTATCTCTACAAAGCTCAAACTAAAGATGATCATAGCCAGCTCCAAGATTTTCTGTGCGAAGCTATCTTGGATGGTTTCAAAATATCGGAGCGAGTGGATATTCGCCAGATATGACTTCTGTCAGTGAACAACAGTTTGAGTTATTTATGTCGATGTTCCGAGGCAGAGAGGGTGTGTAAGCGAGACGGATGGCATTTTTATATCCCCCCTTCAAATTTGATGGTGTTTTTAATTTCCTTATCAAGCTCTTTCGCTTTTTGCCACGCCAGTTCGTAAATTTTTTTCATGGCATCGGCAATTTCAGCGCTTTCAATAATTACTCCGAGTTTTTCCCGCCAGGAGGCGATCATTACTTTGTTGTCATAGATATTTATTTCTGGAGAAAAATAATATTTGTCAGCAGGAACAATGGCTGTTTCTCTCATTTGTTCTTTGTTATAAGTACTCAAATCTAACCCTGCTTGCGTATGCGGGAAAATAGCCCTAATACTTATTCCCTTTTTCGCCCTGCGATAAAAATATTCTGGGAAATACCCAGGCAAAGCCTTTTGCATATCATCATAA
>CAYGHQ010000054.1:0-6939 GCA_964349845.1 uncultured Candidatus Saccharibacteria bacterium | reverse complement strand
GAGCTTCGGGTTCCGGAGGCAAGGAAGGAGAAAAAGGATTCCCATATATCAAAAGTCCGATAAGGAGGATTGTCCCGAGGGCGATTGCCGTCTGGAGAATTTTTTGGAGAGAAGGCATGGAGATAAGCCAATTTTTTATTATTAAAAATATATCACAGCTGACTTCATTTTGGAAGAAAGAAAAAGCCTCTCACTATTTCCAGTGAGAGGCGTTTTTCTTGAAAATTAAATGGAATTATTTCCTATCAATTGCTTCTTTCCAGTTGGACCAATCCGCGTTAATACGAGGTTTGTCATTTACATTTCCATTAAACGGTTGATCAAAGATTATATGTTTCCATTCAGGAGAATAAACCCCGGTTATCTCCGGTTTATCATCAATTAAAAAATCTCCTTTTATTAAAGTCTTGTCTTTGGTGAAAATAGCATTTTTGGCAAAAACTTCTCCAAAATGCCGGTTAATCCAGTTTTTCTTTTCCGTCAGACAATTTTCATTGGCAAAAATTTCCGATGAACAGATAAAAACTTTGAAGCCGGATTCAACCATTTCTTTTAGAGCATTGACGCTTCCCCTGACAATAGACAGTCCGGAAATAAAGCCCTCCATTATCTTTACCGATTCCACTTTCTCGCGGAGAGAAGATGGATAGTCTTCAGTTAGATAAAGGGTTTTTCTATCCTTGAGAGGAACGAAAAACTCGCCGGGAAATTTTTTCTTCCATATTTCCAAAAATCCAGCCTCAAAATCCGCAAGAGGCCCGTCAATATCTACCAAAATTATTTTATTCATATTGAATTTCATTATATCTTCCTCCGCTTAAAAAAAGAAATCCCTCTTTGCCTTTAAAGGCAAAGAGGGATTTTGATCAACTGACAATTTTTAGACTTTGCAGTAAGAGCGGATATTTTCCACAACTTCTTCCGGCATAAGATTTGTATTATCTATTTCCAAACTATCGCATATACACCTTGGAACAACGCTAACCAAATTATGCTTTTGAAGCGCCTGCTCAAGTTTCTCCGTAGAGACAATCTTTTTTGTGCCTAAGCGCGAAGGATTTATTACCCTCTGCTTTAAAGTTTCTATATCGCACAAAAGCTTTATGAAAAATATTTCGCCATTAAAACGTTTTATTATTTCAACGTACTTGCGCAATCCTTCATCAGTATTAGATTCGGCATAATACACGAAAGTGGAAATTATGCCCGCAAGACCGCTTTTCGCGGCAGATGTGTAGACAAGTCTTCTTATTGTTTCGTTTAACTTATCAGAAATCTGAGTGCGAAACCCGAAAATTGGCACAATGAGATCAGCAATCAAATGGTTGTAAAGAAGTTTGAAGCCAATTGATTTTTCAAGGGTTCTCGCCACTGTAAGTTTCCCGACTCCAGGAGGACCATAGATAAGAATTAGTTTCATAACCCCTTTCCATTATTATGGTTATCAATGAACTACTTTTCAAGCATACATCATAATCCAAAAATTTCAACAAAGAAAAAGCCTCTCACTATTTCCAGTGAGAGGCATTTTTCTTGAATGATTTCTTGTATATTATTCAGGTTTTTTCAGAAGACAGATAACCAGCCTCCCCTTTAGGATTTTAAGTAATTCAAGGAAATTCTTATAAAATTTTCAGCGTTAAGATTTTTTGCCCAAATCAACATAACTGCTTCAAGTTTTTCTTTTAAGTCTGGATAAAATAGAAGTTCTTTTGCGCCAATGGCTTTTTGAATTGGGGGGAGGTTAAGGAAAATCACATTAAAAATCTCGGACAATTCCCAGAGACTGCCATCATCCTTAATTCCCAAATTATTGCAGAAATCATAAAAAGCGAAATGGGTCAGTTCGTGAGCAATAACCTCTTTCCGCATATCGTGCGTTCGTTTGTAATAAACTTGGAAACTTTTATTTTCCAGATAACGCGGATTGCAATTAAAAATAGATAGATAGCAAGTGTAGTTTTCCTTGCTGTAATCTTTCCCAAAATATTTCTGTAATTCTTCAAACAGAGGTTCTTTTATTTCATCAAAACAACTTTCCGTATCTTTAAGAACATTCTCTAAAATATCTTTGTGAGAATTATAAAAATCATCTATATATTCAATATAGTTTTCTTTGGTTATATTTGGATGATCATCTCGTATTTTTTTGCCAAAATCGACGCCTCCAACAACAGCATCATAAAAAGCCAAATATACTTCTTTATCCAATTTTTTATTTAGTTCTATTTTCATATTTATAAAATAAACCCCCACCGATGATGCAGGGGTTTGCGCTATATTCGACTGTAGGCATTGTATAGACTCTTGAACTTTTTACATTGTTCTGTGAGTAGGGACATATTGGTGTTAAAATGATAACATATTTTTAGTAGAAATTATCATAGCAGATATAAGGTAATGAATAACTTGAATCTAATAATTCTTCCAGGTAATGGCGACATAAATAAAGAGTGGGCTGAAAAAGCACGAGACTTTTTTGCTACCTACTTCAAGTCTGTAGCCATTCAGTATTATGATCATTGGTCTAATAAGTCTGAGTTGATAGATATTGATGTTGAGTTAAAAAAATTCACTGATACCGTGAACGCGTTAAGTGGAGATGTTGTAATTCTAGCAAAATCTGTCGGCACGATATTGACCATGTATGCGATTTACTCAAAATCTACAGACATGTCTTATATTACAAAATGTGTTTTTGTAGGTTTACCGACAGAATGGGCGAGAACAAACAGTTTTGATATTGATAGTTGGTCGAGTACTTTTACAATACCCACTACATTGATTCAGAATGACAATGATCCTGTAACATCAGCCGTAGAAATAAAGAAAGAGCAGGAAAACGGTAGATTTAAAAATGTGACACTTATTGAGGTAAAAGGTGATGATCACATGTATGGTGATTTTGATGAGATAAAAAAATATTTAATTGAATAATTACTCATATCCATATATGGAAGCAGAAAAAATCGTAAGAAGTATGATAAACGCTATCGGTGATGAGTCCGATCAAATCGATCTAAAAGAAACCCCCGAACGTGTCGCTAAGATGTGGAAAGAGGTTTTTCGGGGTTATGATTTGAAACAGAAACCAAAACTTACTGTTTTTCCCAACAATGAAGATGTACTTTTTGCGTAACTCTCCACACCTCGAGATAAGAAAGTCCTTGTTTCTAGCCATATTTTCAAAAATGACCGAAAAATGAGGAGTTTTTAAATGGCTTAACAAGGCCAAAAAACGAAAGGTGTGGAGAGTTACCTTTTTGTAACTTGCTATATTTCTTAATTAATAGTATATTATAAACACTCACGGTTAAATTGTTTAATCGCTGAGGGAAGATCATTGAACAACTACAAAAACTGTTTTTATGAATGAAAATAAAACAAATCTTTCTACTGTTAAAAGACAGCCGAGGATAAAGACCTATTCTACAGGAGAGGTAAAAATTCTTAAACAAGGACACCAAGATAAAAGTTTTGGTGTTCAGAGAATGGGTAAGGATCAGTGTGGTTACTGATTTAAATAACCTCTCGCATTATTTCATAAGCGAGAGGTTATTTTTTTCCATTGGAGAACTGGAAAATGAAAACGAGATACACTTGGAGTGATTTCAATATCAAGGTACCAGTTAATGAGGGAGTAGTTATCTATAAAAATACCTTAACTGGCGCAACGATATCTATGGCTAGCAAAACAATAGCAAAGATTAATGATCAGCTTAATGAGCCGATTAATTCTAATATTTCTGCTATTAAAAAACTCATTGATTCTAACATTGCAATGATTGTTCCTTGCAATTTTGATGAATACGAGAATTGGAGAGTCCGTTTTGCTGAATACCGTAATAATAAAGCGCATACTTTCATACTGCACTTTCTTCCAACAATAAAATGTCAGTTTGAATGTAACTATTGTTTTGAAAATGGCAGCAATCGTATGGAACAAATAAAGTCCGATGTGCTTATCAGATCACAAAAATGGTTGGATAATTACTTCACTTCGCATCCGAAAATTGACGAATTTAGATTTGTAATTTTTGGTGGCGAACCTCTTCTTCGGAAAGATCTTGTCTTTAAAGGTCTTAAGGTGTTCCACAGAATCGCAAGGGAACATAAAATCAAATTCTGGTGTGAACTAATCAGTAATGGAGAGCTTCTTGACGAACAAACAGCGTCAATGCTTGCAGTACACAACTGGCATCGTGTGCAAATAACACTTGACGGACCCGAAGATGTTCATAATCTACGCAGGCATGGTCATGGTGGAAGACCAACATTTGCAAATATAATTCAAAATATTCAAATGCTTCTGTCTACTGATTATATTCAGAAGGTAGATATAAGAATTTCGTTTGATATGGAAAACGCAGATCAAGTTCCTGAATTAATCCGATATTTAGCAAATTTTGGAAAACAAAGAAAGATAAGCCTGAATTTGGGTATCATTATGTCTACTCCCGATAAGCCGTGTGTAATTAACGAACAGGGTTTTGCAAAAAAAGCCCTTAACTCTTGGCAAGTCGCAAAGGAATGCGGTTTTAAGATACCAGATGAATTTATTTCAGGTCCTTGGTGTGTTGCAATCGCTAAACATTCTGCAGTCCTTCAACCAGATGGGTTTCTGCAGAAATGTTTTTGCACAGTGGGCAGAAAAGAGTATAACTTTGCAAGTCTTGATGATAGACCTAAAAATTATCTTAGGGATGCTCGTTTTGAAAAATTTGGCCGCACGGATCAATGTGTTAAAGAAAAATGCCCATTCCTTCCTATTTGCGGAGGAGGATGTGTCCATGACGCCATTGTTTCAAATAAAGGCATTTCCGGTTTTGATAAACGTTTTTGTCAAAAAGCACTTATATCAGAGCTTAATCTCGGTTTGTTAAAACTTTCTTACACCTGAAAACAGGGTTACACAAATCTGCCTTTCTTCGCAAAGGCAGATTTTTTTGTTATGCTTATTTTATGTACGAACAACATCTCCCAGACTATATTCATAATTTTCTTGATGACAATCGGTGGTTATTAAAACAATCCGACCATTATCGCTTTTTTTATTTTTCTAACTCAACAGCAGAACGGGAAATTGAATTTATAGAAAAAAGACAAGAACAATCTTACAAAAAAATTATAGATTTCCTTGAAGTACCAGAACCAAAACGTTACATTGAATATTATTTGTATCCCGATAAAGATACAAAAAGAAATCTGATGGGAGATGATTGGTACGCGCAAGCAATTCTAAATGAATTTAGGGTGCATGTCTTGTATACCGAGGAACATAAACCAATCGGAGAGCACGAAGATACTCATCTTCTTGCTCTTTCCCTTGGTCAATCAATTGGTTTCTTCTGTGAAGGACTGGCTGAATATTTGGTCGGGCATAGCTGGCATGGAGAAAATCATGATACATTAGCGATTGAGGCATTAAAGAAGAAACTGTTACCGTCCTTAAATGAAATGATGGAACACAAGAAATGGCTTGACCTTGATGATGATAATATCCAATATTATTATTCGTACGCGGCCTCTTTTACAAAATTTTTGATTGAAAAATACGGAAAAGATAAATTTAAAATTCTTTACCAAAAAACAAAAAGAAATAATACCAGAGAAGAAAATAACAATGTGTTTATAGGTGTTTATGACATATTGCCTAATATTGTTGAGGAAGAATGGAGAAAAAATCTTAATGATGGAAATTTCATAAGGACTTCTATGGATTACTTAAAATCATAAGAACGCTTATTAAAAAAATAATTTTCCAAGAAAAAGCCTCTCACTATTTCCAGTGAGAGGCATTTTTCTTGAAAAATTGCTTGCCCCGTGCCAATTTCACATAATATTAAATCATTTCTAAAAAATATCCGTATCTCAGATATCTTAAAGAGATAATTAAAATATCGGTAAAATTTGGTACTGGGGTTAGATTTACTCGCCAGAATTTTGGACAATCCTGGCCCGGTAGAAACGCATTCCCGCGTTTGCTGTGTCTCGGAGAGAAACTTTTCCAGCAGAGGCTCCCCGAAGAGGGGAGGAAAGAGGCTTCCATTCCCCGTCCTCTTGTTGGTATTCAATTATGGCAGAATTATCTCCAAGCCCTTCCACCCCGATCTCCACCACTCCTTCTCCTAAGGGAGAAATAGTGATTTTGGGAGAAGAGAATTGGGGAGGGTTTTTAATTACCCTTTCTAAGAGAGAGCCGTCTTTCCAGTCAAACTTGTCATAGTCGGTTTTCTCTTCGTCGTAATATAGAGTCACCCAGCCTCGGATTAGTTCAGGCCACTTCTTTTGATCCTCCCCGGTCATAAGTCGGGCGGGAAGATAGATTCTTCCATTTCCCCAGAGCTTTTCCAGCTCGGGGCAGTTGTAACTGCCGTTTCTGGAGGTGTAGTAAAAACTCTGACCTTCCATGTAATAGGCGGGATTGGTTTCCCCGTTTGAGCTCCAAGCCGTTACCTCCACCCATCTTACCCCGGAAACCCTGATAGGCTCGTATGTCTGGAAGACATTGACTGGGAGATTCCAAGCCTCCTCTGGCATTTTGAGCTTGCCATCTTCTCCTAAAATAAAGGAGAATTCTTTGGAAAGAGACCAGATCATTCCGCCTTCAGGCCAAGCTCCGGCTTGAAATTTGGAAACGAATCTCCTTTCAAATACCCGGTATTTATCAGAGAAGAGAAGGTCAGAATTAATACTCTTTTCAGAGTACTTTTTGAGACTTTCCCTCATAAACGTAGTGAGATCCCCATCTTTCTCAAAGTTGTAGGGAATTTCCGTACCTGTCGCCCAACGTTGTCCGGGCACGGGCGAATTCGTGGTTTCCACGAACTGAATGCCGACATCGGTGATATACCTTACCACCACATTGGAAACCACTTCGGGATTTCCAATCGGAAGACTTTCCAATCTCGTCGCGGGAGTTTGAGCTCCCGCAACAAA
>CAYGHQ010000053.1:0-7107 GCA_964349845.1 uncultured Candidatus Saccharibacteria bacterium | reverse complement strand
AAAAAGCTAAAAATGCCTTAATTAACTGTCAATTATGTTCAGTAGCTTGAACAATTTTGGGAACTGTGGATAAGTGTGGTAATATAATGATAACTAACAAATAAGGTCTCCTCTCCCCCTGCCCGAGGGGGAGTTGGAGGGGGTGGGAGAAAGTTATCACTGAATTTTCTCTTACCACCCCCTACCCCTCCTCAGGCAGGAGGGAAGGAAACCACTTTCGCCCATGGTTTCTTTACCTGAAATAGAAAAATTGGCTAAACTTTCCCGTATTCAAATGACGGGAGAAGAAAAAGAATCGCTCCGAAAAGAGATTGACTCTATTTTGAATTATGTGGCTGAAATCAAGGAAGTTTCGGAGAATATTGAGGGTGGCGGTAAAGGGAATGAAATGCCTAGAAATGTTATGCGAGCGGATGAAAATCCCCACGAAAGCGGAGCATACAGCGAAGAAATTATCCGCGAATTTCCCAAAAAAGAAGGGGGATATTTGAAGGTGAAGAAGATACTTTAAAGAAAATCCGAAGCACGAAATTCGAAATCCGAAACAAATGAAATCAAATGGGGAAAATTCAAATGTTCAAAACGAGATTTTTACCAGATTTTTTGTTTAGAATTTAGAATTTGGAATTTTCGGGATTTGTTTCGAATTTCGTGCTTCGGATTTCGAATTTAAAATCTTTATGAAAATTGATATCCACAACCTTACCATAAAATCCGCCCACGATCACCTCATCGGTGGGGATTTCTCCGCGCTTGAACTTACCGAGGCGTATTTAAAAAATACTGAAGCGAAAAATAAGGAGATAAATGCTTATCTTGAGGTTTTTGAAGACGCGCGGGATTCCGCCAAAGAAGCGGATAAAAAAATAAAAGAAAAAAAAGCTGATATTTTGACAGGGATTCCTTTTGCTATTAAAGACAATATTTTGATTAAAGGAAAAATCGCTTCTTCCGCTTCCAAAATTCTTCAAAACTACAGAGCAACTTATGATGCCACGGTTATAGAAAAACTTAAAGAAGAAGGCGCGGTAATTCTAGGGAGAACCAATATGGATGAGTTTGCTATGGGAGGATCTACCGAAAATTCAGCTTTCGGCGTTACCAAAAATCCCCATGATTTGTCGCGGGTGGCTGGAGGTTCATCGGGCGGGAGCGCCGCCTCTGTCGCGATGGACGGGGCATTGGTGGCCTTGGGTTCCGACACGGGAGGATCTGTCCGGGAGCCAGCCAGCTTTTGCGGAGCGGTCGGCCTCAAGCCTACTTATGGAGCAGTTTCCCGCTACGGGCTTATGGCTATGGGATCGTCTCTTGATCAGATTGGTCCAATTACAAAAACCGTGGAAGACGCGGAAATTATTTTCAATGCTATTTCCGGAGAGGATCCGAAAGACAGCACTTCCCTTTCTATGTCAAATTATCAAAAGGAAAAAATAGACAAAGGCAAGAAAAAGTTGGTTATCGGCGTGCCGAGAGATTTTTTAAGCGGAGAGGGAATTGATAAAACGGTTTTGGAGAATTTTGAAAAATCGATTAAAAAACTTGAAGACTTGGGATTTGAGGTAAAAGAAGTTTCTCTGCCGAGTATAAAATATTCTCTGGCTGTTTATTATATAATTATGCCGGCGGAAGCTTCTACGAACTTAGCGCGTTTTGACGGCATGAAATACGGATTGCGGAAAGACGGCGAAAAACTCTTGGACGATTACCTGCTTTCCCGCGGGGAAGGTTTTGGCAAAGAAGTCCGCAGGAGAATAATTCTGGGCGCTTACGTTCTTTCTTCCGGATACTATGACGCTTATTACAACAAAGCTAATATGGTTCGCGGGCTTATCAAAGAAGATTTTAAAAATATCTTTTCCGGAAAGGATTCGGTGGACTTTATTTTAACTCCGACCGCCCCTACGCCAGCCTTTAAAATCGGAGAAAAAACTAATGATCCTCTCTCAATGTATTTAGCCGATATTTTTACCGTTACCGCCAACATTTCCGGCCTTCCCGCCATTTCTGTTCCTTCCGGATTTAAAGAAGAGGACGGCAAAAAATTGCCTTTAGGGATTCAATTTATGGCAAGTTACGGAAGGGAAGATCTGCTGTTTAGAGCAGGGAAGTTATTTCTGGGAGAAGACAATCAATAAAAAGCACGAAATTCGAAATCCGAAATTCGAAACAAAGCCCGAAAATTCGAATATAAAAAATTCAAAACAAATTAGTTCTCGTCTATATATTTGAATTTAGAATTTGGCTTCATTTGTTTCGAATTTCGTGCTTCGGATTTCGGATTTAGTTTTATGCCTCAAGTTCCTTTTATCAATCTTGAATATTTTTTTCAGAAGACGTACGACCTTATCACGGGCCTTGACTTGGCTTTGCTTATTCAAAGAATTTTCGGATCTGTGGAGAATTTCCTGACGGCTATCTGGCTTGTCTCTATGGGCATTTCTCTTCTTCTTGTGGCGGGCATAGTCTACTCTCTTTTCCGTCTAAAGCAGATTGGGGATGAAGAGAGAGCCGAATGGAAGAAAAAATTTGAAGAAGCGACAAAGACGGAAGAAACGGGTGACAAAAGATGGGAGATGATTCAGTCTCACATAAATTCTCCGAATCAAAACGATTGGAAGATGGCGATTATAAACGCCGATACGATTTTGGATGAAATGCTTCAAAAAATGGGGTACATAGGGGAAACCTTAGGGGATCGTCTGAAAAAAGTTGAAAAAAGCGACTTTAATACTATTGATAAAGCTTGGGAAGCGCACCGGATGAGGAATTCCATAAGCCATGAAGGAATGGAGTTTGCTCTTACCGAGAGGGAGGCGAGAAGGGTGATTGACTTATATCGGGAAGTTTTTGAGGAGTTCCATTTAATCCCAAAGGGATAGGACGGTTTTCCTCCCCTCTTGCCCGAGGAGGGGTGCGAGGTCTTCCGAGTAGGGTGGTGGGAGAGAGAGTGAAATTAAAGAAGGTGGCTAGCCTGCGAGTCAGAGGATTTTTAGTGAAAATAAAAAATGGGCACCATCTGCGGAATCCCCGGAGCAGATGGTGCCCATTTGGCTTTTTTCAGATTAGTTAACTTTTTGTAAGGGGCTTGCATATCCCGGATGGAAACTGAAGCAGTTCAAAAGGGATATGGTCACGAAGTTACTAAGTCTTTTGTCGCAAAAGCCTCCAAAAGCCTAAGTACTCGCGGTCACGCATAATTTTCTACTGAAAATTTGCGCGACCCCGACTCGCCTCGTCAGGCTCCGTCTCTTAATTGCTACGCAATTAAGCCCGCCTCGTCTGCCTCGTGATTACACTCGGCATGACTGCGGCTTGCATATCCCGACGCGATTTGGAGCAGTCCAAATCGCTGCCCCGCAACACGCAAAAGAAAAACCGCGACTTTGTCGCGGTTTTTCTTTTGCGTGTTGCGGGGCCGGGATATGCACCCGGGTCTCAAGGTTATGAGCCTTGCGAGATACTGCTTCTCCACCCCGCTATGTAGATTCATTATTATATAACCTATAAAAAACAATGCAAGGTTCTTTTATACATAACGATAAAATAGTCAAATTTGTTTCTTTTTCTTTTCTGTATTATATTTATTTCGTAAGCCGGTGTAGTTCAATGGTAGAACGGAGGACTCATAAGCCTTAAACAGTGGTCCGATTCCACTCACCGGCACCAAGGCTGCGTCTTAATTTTTAAGAATTGATTAACACTAAAAGTCAATTGTTTTTTTTAGTTGCAAGGGGGTAAAATTATAATGCGGTTTGGGCGAAATTTGTCGAGCCTCAATCGCTTAAAAATAAACACTTAATTACTATGGCTGAAGAAATTTGCCCTACATGCGGGAAACCCATGAGCGAATGCACTTGCGAATCTAATGACGAAAAGTCTGAAGAATAGAAGCAAATCAAAAACTCCCCATGGGGAGTTTTTGATTTGCTTCTATTTCAAAAATTTGTTAAATTTTAGTTGTAGGACTTATGCACTTCTCTTAAATCCTCCTTTCTTAAAGGAGGTGGCGAGTCTGCGAGCCGGAGGATTTTAAATCCCTCGGCTGCAAAGCCAGCCACTCCCTTTATAAAGGGAGATTTAAGACCAGATAATGCAAGTTCTAAGCAGGTTAAGAATTGCGGCTGTAGCTCAACGGTAGAGCACTCGCCTGTAGATATTGCAGCTTTTTGCCGAAAGGCAAATTGAAACTCTCTGGGATAACGGTGGAGGCTAAGTCCGCCAATTGGCGGATACGCGAATACCGTGGGAACCCCCGAAAGGGGGAGCGCCGTAGAGACTAGATACCAGAGCGCCTAAAAGTGAAAACTCAGTGGTGAAGATATAGTCCACGCCGATACGAAAGTATGGGATAAGTGCACGCGAGAGGTCGTGGGGTCAGCACCCATCAGCCGCGCTATATGAAAAAAGCCCTAAACGGGCTTTTTTCATGCGGCTGATGGGTGCTGACGGCCGGAGGTAGATTTTTCACCAGAAAAATCTACCGAGGCGGGGTCGCGGAAATTTCTGAGCGACGGCGAAGAAATTATCTGTGACCAGCACCCATCTCCAACTGCTTGGTTTGCTTTCTGTACTGACTGCCGGAGCGATGTTTTTTCAGCAGAAAAAACCGCGAGGCGGTGCCCAACCCGAGGCGAGTGACGACGAGCCGAGAGGTGCGGGCAAACCCATCAGCTTTTTTCTTCCGTATGGGTGCTGACCGCCGGAGCTATGTTTTGATACCAGTCAAAACAAGCGAGCCGTGGTCAAGAAATTTTCCGAGTGACCTGCCCGCTAATGCCTAAGCATAGCGATGGCAGGCGGGCGGCGAAGAAAATATCCGTGACCAACACCCATCAGCAATCAGATTTTGTTCTGTATTAACTTGTGTCATTTGCGTTGGGTGCTGACGGGCGGAGCCTTTTTAATGAAATTATTTATACAAAAGATCTAAATTGTGCTATACTTTTAATTATGGATAAACCAATTTCTGTGAAAATAATAACGGCGTTTTCTATCTTTTATTTAACTTTCATTGTTTTATTTCTCGGGGTTATTTTGACTATATCTATTCAAGGACCAGAAAATACATCAGAATTTATGCGAGGATTTTACGAGGGAGCGACAAAGATTTCTTCGTCATTAGAGCCAGAACAAATAGGTAGATTTATTGGTTCTTCGATACTTCCAATTGTTGGTTGTATCATTGTTCTTTTATCGGTTTATGGCAGGTCTGACCGTTTAAGAAATATAGGGTTGGCTATTTTCGTAATTCTTTTTTTAAGCAGTCTAGGAAACAAAAGCTTTAGTTTACCCTCTACTGTTTTTATTATTTTTCTATTACTAAAATCCGTTAAAGATTATATTTCTTTTGATGCAAAACCCAAGATTACTACTCAGTAAGATTTTGAGAAAACGATAATTTTAAATAAAGAACGGCGTGTAACACGCCGTTCTTTTCCTTGTCTCTTTTTAATTTTTACTTCATAATAAAATTATGAAAAATTCAGTCTTCCCCATCCTAATATTTCTCATATTGGCGGGATTTTTCCTGTTTTCCTTTTTTGAAATTGAAAATGTTTTGTATTTTGAAAACCTCTGGACTCCTCCGGAAAAATCGGAAATTTCCGTTTTAAGCGTCGGGGATATTATGTTTGACCGGGGAGTCAAAAAGAGGATGGATAAAGGCGTTGATCCTTTCCATTTTTTTGAGGAGTTAAAATTTTCATTTCGTCCGAACATAAATTTTCTGACAGCTAATTTGGAAGGGCCGATAACAAACGCTTCTCTTTGTCAGAAAAAGGCTTACAGTTTTAAATTTTCAACTACGACGGCAGAACTTTTAGCCAAGGTTGGGATGGATGGCGTAAGCATTTCCAATAATCACTATTTTGATTGTTTTGGCAAAGGAGAAAGCGACACCAAAAAATATCTTTCTTTGGCCGGAGTGGGGTTTTTCGGGGGATCGGCCAGCAGTTCAGCTTATTCCATTCAAGAATATGGGGGCAAAAAAATAGGATTTCTCGGTATTGATGAAAGCATCAGGAAAATGGATAAAAAAAAGATTGCGGAATTTATGAAGAAACTAAAAGGGGAAGCGGATTTTGCGGTTGTGAATATCCATTGGGGGGAAGAATACAATCCTTCTTTTACGAAATCTCAACAGGAATCAGGACATTTTCTTATAGACAATGGGGCGGACGTTATCATAGGCCATCATCCTCATGTAGTGGAGCCTGTGGAAATTTACAAAAATAAGCCCGTTTTTTACTCTCTCGGCAATTTTATTTTTGATCAGATAGGGGAGAAGCAGAATGAAGGGATTGCGGTCGGGATGATTTTTGGAGAAAAAGAAAATTTTTTCCATGTTATTCCTTATAAAATCACAAACAGCCAACCGCGAATTTTGCCGGAAGAAGAGCGATTAAAATTTTGCAAAAATTTTCTGAAAAACATTCATTCGGCGGAAAAGTGTAATTTTAAGTAAAGAGCAATTTAGCAAATAACATGCTATAGCATGTTATTTGCTAAATTGCTTTAAAATATTTTTTCAATAATTTATTTACCGGTTGAATGAAATAAAGCCCCTCCTTTCCTATTTGTTTTATTTGCCTACAACATTAAAAAAAATATTAGTCTTTGCTTCTTAAAGATCTGATATTTTTTTGCAAAAAAACCAAAAACTAGCTATTATTTAACTGGTTCCTTGAAAATAATAAAATTTAAGCCGAAGTACCTGCCCGAATGACTGAAGCCATTCAGTCGGGCGGGGCTCAGTTGGTACCCGCCCGAACGACCGAATTAATGTTCGGTCGGGCGGGGAGCACGTCATTCATAATGACATACACAGTTTATGTTCTAAAAGATAAAAATGGATTGTTGTATAAGGGCATGACTAATTGCCTTATTCGGCGATTAAGAGAACATAAGAATGGCCACATACAAACAACTAGCCGGATGGATAACCCGGTTCTTATATATTCAGAGGAGTTTGATAAATTTGAAGACGCCCGAAAAAGGGAACTGTATCTTAAAACATCGGCCGGAAGAAGATTTTTAAAAACAAAATTGCCGAAGTAGCTCAGTTGGTAGAGCACGTCATTGGTAATGACGAGGTCTCCGGTTCAATCC
>CAYGHQ010000052.1:0-7278 GCA_964349845.1 uncultured Candidatus Saccharibacteria bacterium | reverse complement strand
CAATTACAGGCGTCCCCGCCCCTTTTATTTTCGCCCCGCATTCAACAAGAAAATCCGCGAGGCTTGCGATTTCCGGCTCCATGGCGCAGTTTTTTAGGATTGTTTTTCCTTCGGCTAAGATCGCGGCCATAAGAAAAGTTTCCGTGCCCGTTACGGTCTGAATTTTGAAAAAAATTTCCGCGCCCTTAAGCTTCCCTCCTTTGGCTTCCAAAATATATTTTTCATCCTCTTCCTTAGCCGAAGCGCCCATTTTCTTAAATCCCTCCAAAAACATGTCTATTGGCCTCTCGCCGATAACGCATCCTCCCGGATGGGGGAAAGCGACTTTTCCGAAACGGGAAAGAATGGGGCCGGAGAGAATAATTGAAGCGCGCATCCTCTTTGAAAGAGTCCTGTCCATTTCCGTTTTTTTCATCTCTGCGGCATTTATTGCGAGAGAGCTCCGGCTCGTCCTTTCCGTTTCTCCTCCCAAATCGGAAATAAGCTCCAGCATCATGCCGACATCGTTTATATTCGGGACATTTTGGAACCGCACCTCGTCCTTGAAAAGAACGGATGAGGCTATGGCCGGAAGAACGGCGTTCTTGGCGCCATTCACTTTTATTTCTCCCTTGAGTTTTTTCTTGCCTGCGAGGCCTTTGATTAGAAAGAAATCTTTAGTCATAAAAATATGATGCCAATCTACAAATAGAAGAATCCCCTATTCGTGGATTTGAATTATATACTATATTTGGAGCTTTCATTGTAAGGTTTTTCTTCGCAAAAAGCAAAAAAGAAAACCCCCGTTCCGTTTATGGAACGGGGGCGCTTGGCTGTTTTTTTGTTTAGAGCCTGTTCAAAAACTTTAGTCAGATAGCCAGAACGCGTTATATCGGACTTTCCGAAGACGACCAGAGAATCTGTCTATACTTATTAGTGTTCTTTGGTTTTATCGCCGGAATCATTCGGCACAACAAGTTCTGCCTTTTCCTTTTTTATTTTTTTACAAGCTCTTAAAGAACTAATTCCTCGGATTCCCCCCGCAGGATCTCCCCCAAAGCTTTCCGGAAAATATTGAATTCAACCGACGAGAGATTTTCCGACACCACAAGCTTGCTCCCCCGCCATCCTTCCCCGTTCATAACCCGGTAAATTCCGGCTTTTTCAGACTTGATTTTTTTGGCAATCTCAAGAGCGTTCTGCCTGACTGACTGATGGTCAATCGGATAAATCTCAAAATAGCAAACCATCCTGCTTCCTACAAACAAAGAAACGCACAGCCTGTCAAGTTCGGGCGGAATAACCCCCAGCAAAACTTCCGATTCAATCCCCAGGCATTTTTCGCATATCGCGTCATTCTGAATTTCATTCATTTTTACCTCCTTTTACTGGAAACTCTTGCTAAGGCCTTAAAGTTCTACAAGCTGTAATATGGTAATATGATAGTAAAACCCATTAGACTTATTTTAAACGATCGTTTAAAATAAGTCTAATGGGTTTTATTTATCCTTATACTCTTTAGATATTCTTTAGTCGCAAGATAATAAATATTAACTTTCTAACTGGGCGAATGGCGGAAAAATTCATCAGATGAATTTTTCCGCAAAAATAATCATTGGATTTTAATCATTTTTGAGACCAGTCTAAACTCAAGCTAGTCTGGAATCGCGCAGAGCGCGGTGGTATTTCAAGGCGAAGCGATGAGCTTCGCTGTTAGCCAAAAGAATGTCTTTTTCGTTCTCTTTGACAATCCGGCTGTCTCCCAAAATCTTTTCAGGGCGATGGCGGGAATTTTTCACCACCGCCACCACTTTGACGGGAAGGCCTTTGTCGGCCAGAACTCTTTCCGCGGAGTTTTTCTGGCCCATTCCCCCGTCCACCGCCACCAGATTTGGAAGCATCCATTCCGGATGGCGGAATCTCCGGAAAAGCATCTCTTTGAGAGAGCCGGTATCATCCGCCCCCTTTCTTCTTATTCTGAATTTCCTGTATTCGCTTTTGTTCGGCATTCCGTCTTCCACCACCGCCATCACTCCTACGTTGGCGCTTCCGCTTATGTGGGCCACGTCATAAGCTTCAATCCGGAACGCGCCGGAAATTTTTCTTCCAAGCTTGCGGTAAATCCGGCTGTTATCTTTAAGAAGGGCGATATCCTGGATATGAAGAAGAGAGAAAAGAGTCCGCCGGATGTCCGTGGCCTTTTCAAAATTTTCCTTTTTGGCCTCTTCGTTCATTTCTTTCCGAAGCTTCTCCATGAGCCTCTTTTTTTTGCCCTCAAAAAACAAGCGGATATTTTTTATAATGCCGGCATAGTCTTCTTTGGAAATTTCTCCCGAGCAGACCCCCGGGCAAAGATCGATCTGCCTGTTAAAACAGGGCTTTCTCGTCCCGGGCTCGCACGTATCCCGAAAAGGAAAAATCTTTCTCACGATCTTCATGGCGCTCCGAAGCTCGCTTGCGTAAGGGAAGGGGCCGAAAGAATCCTTGACTTTAAATTCCTCCGGAATTTTTTCTCCCTCCGGACTTTTTTTATCCGTTTCTTCAACAGGCGAATAAGTCGGGACAGACACTGAAACAGGAGCGGATCTCTCCAGATCTCTTCCCCGAATAATGAGAATCCGGGGGAAATCCTCATCCGTCATGACGACATAATTGAAGCTTTTATCGTCTTTTTCCTTGGTATTGGCTATCGGCTGATGTTTTCTGATGAGATTGGCTTCCAAAATCAAAGCCTCCAGAACAGAATCGGTTTTTACAAAAGACAAGCTCTCCGCCTTGAAAACCATGTCAGCCAAAAGAGGCCCCCTTGTTTCAACGAGGTCTTTGGAAAAATAGCTCCTTACCCTGCCTTTGAGCGAAGTGGCCTTGCCGATATAGAGAATCCTCCGGCCGGATTTAAACAAATAAACGCCCGGGCTGTCCGGAATTTTGAATTTTTTAAGGTCTTTTAGCTTCATAATATTTTTGAATAAAAGCGTCTTTGAATTCAAGAAAGTTTTCATCCAAGATTGACTGCCGGATATCTTTGACAAGATGAGTAATGAAGTAAAGGTTGTGGATGGATGCCAGGGTGTTGGACAGAAGCTCCCCGGATCGGAAAAGGTGGGCGATATACGCGCGAGTGTAGTTTTTGCACGCGTAGCATCCGCACCCCTCGCCAATCGGCGAAAAATCCGAAACAAATTTGGCGTTATTGATATTTATCCTCCCTTCTTTGGTATAAAGAGAGCCGTTTCTAGCTTGCCGAGTCGGAGCCACGCAGTCAAAAGTGTCGCATCCATTTTCTACCGCCCCAAATAAATCAAGGGGCTCCCCTATTCCCAAGAGATGGCGGGGCTTTTCTTCGGGCAATATCCCGTTCACCCAAGCCACGGCCCTGTCCATGTCTTTTTTTTCAAAAGATCCGCCGATTCCGAACCCGTCAAAATCCATTTTGGAAATTTCCCGCGCGCTTTCTTTTCTCAAGTCTTCAAATCTTCCGCCTTGAACTATTCCAAAAAGAGCCTGCGGGCTCTTTTTGCCCCGAGCGAGGCTTTGCGAGTCAAGAGGCTTTCTATGTTCAGCAAGCGAACGACTAGCCCAGCGATGCGTTCTCTCCATCGCCTCTTTTTGATACCCGCGGGAGGATTCGGGGGAAGCGCATTCGTCAAAGGCAAAAATAATATCAGCGCCGATATTGCGCTGGATATCAATTGATTTTTCCGGAGTAAACCTGTGGACGCTTCCGTCAGCGAGCGATTTAAAGGTTACTCCTTCATCGTCAATTTTGGCAGGCGGAACGCCCGCCCGAACGGCTTCTTTCGCTCCGTCTTCCCCGTTATTGCCCGCGTCTCCGGAAATTATTCCCAAATTCCCAAGAATTTGAGAATAATTTTTCTCTGGAACTCTATCTGAATAATTCCGGGGCGGATACGGCTCGGACGCGGAGCGGGAAATTTTCCCCGTTCTTTTTCCTCCGATCTTCCTCTCAAACGCGGAGCCCAAAGAAAAAACCTGAAAGCCTCCCGAGTCCGTCATAATCGGCCCGTCCCAATTCATGAATTTGTGAATGCCTCCCGCTTTTTTTATGAGTTCGTCTCCCGGCTCAAGATAAAGGTGATAGGTATTCGCCAATACGGCCTCCGATCCAAGTTCCTTGATATCTTCCGGAACAAGAGATTTTACGGTCGCCTTGGTTCCCACGGCTATAAAAGCCGGAGTATGTATTTCCCCGTGAGGAGTTTTGAGAATTCCCGCCCGCCCGAGCTTTCCTTTTAATTTATTTTCAATATTGAAGCCGAATTTCATAAAAACCATACTAACACGGCCGGAAAAGATAGAAAATGGCTGGAAATATCTTAAGGATATTTCCAGCCGCGTTCCCTTGCTCAATATTATTATTTTGGCTAACCGATAAGAGCGATAATCACCCCCATGGTGGCAAAAACAATTCCGATAACCCAATAGCGCATGGTAACTTTGTAAGACGGCCAGCCAATCGCTTCAAAATGGTGGTGCAGGGGGGCGACCAGAAAAACCTTTTTTCCGTTTCGGAATTTTTTGGAAAGAAGCTGGATAATGACGGAAGCCGTCGTAACCACCAAGGGAAAAGCGATTATCGGCAATACGGATACACCCACCCCTTCTCCCAGAGAGTCAGTCATGAAAGCGATGACGGACAGAGTAATGGTAAGGGCCATGCTTCCGGTTTCCGACATGTAAAATCTCGCCGGAGGGATATTAAACCAAAGAAACGCCAAAATGCCCCCCAAAATAGCGGCGGAGAAAGCAGCCAAATCAATCTGATTTTGGTAAAAAGCGATCGCGGAGTAAGCTCCGAACATAATGGCAAAAAGCCCGCCAGCCAATCCGTCAAGCCCGTCAATTATTCCGCCGGAATAGACAGCTGCCGTTACCAAAACAAAAAAAGGAATAAACAAAATCCCCAAAAAAAGATCGCCGTAAAAAGGAATCCCCACGGCCAAAACGTCCAGTTTGAAATAAAACCAGAAAGCGATGAGGAGAGAGACAAGCGCCACTATCCCTATTCTTTTCTTAAAAGAAAGCCCGCCGGACAGGTTATCCTTGATTCCTTGTATATCCAAATAATCGTCAATAAGGCCCACAAAAGCTCCCGCGAGAAGAGCGGCAAAGGGCACCCATGTCTGGCTTCTGGAGAAAAAACCGAACTTGCCCAGAATTTCTCCGCCAAAAACCGCGCCGAGAAGCCATACTCCGATCACGGTAAAAGAAACGGAAAGCCAGATGATTGTCCCTCCCATTTTGGGGGTGCCGATCTCCTTATGCTTATGAAGTTCGTTGAAAATAGGCGTCTCCTTCCCGTCCGGAGAAATTTTCCCCGCTTTTTTTTTCCACATTTCGTTCCTGTAAAGAAATCCGGCAATGGGAGGAGCAAGCAAAATCCCGATGACAAAGGAAATAGTGGAGGGAAGAAAAACCTTGACGATATTTTGGATAATTTCAGTTTCCATAGAAACATCATGCTAACCTACAAATTTGTGGATTCGCATTATTCGCGGCATTTGCATCTTATTCGCATGCCCTGTTCGTGGCAGGGTTCTTAACTACATTCGTAGATTAGCGTCATATTTTAAGATATTCCAGAGTTGCTTTGACTAATTTTTCCACATCCGTGAACCTTCCTTCATAAGTGGACCCGAGAACCGTAACAATAATCGGATGATCAAAACCGGCGTTCCATGCTATCGCGAGATTTCCTCCAGCGAGATCGGTATATCCGGTTTTTGAGGCGATGAGCATGGGAATCTTATCCACCGAAGAGTTAGTGTTTTTAACAATGTGGGTTTTGCCGTCCAGAGACTCAATTTTTACTTCGCCATATCTGGTGTCCTCAAATACCTCCGGGTAAGATTTGACAGCGCGGGCAAAAAGATTGGAAACATCTTTGGCTGATCCGTATCCCCCGGAAAGATCTTCGCCTATGTCAAGGCCGGTTTCGTTCAAAAAATACATTGAATAAAGGCCCAAGCTTTTGGCTTCCTCATTCATTTTTTCAATAAATTCTTTTCGGCTGGATTCATAAGGAACCGGAGCGCCCTCTTTCCACGCCCCCGCGACGGAAGCGAGGGCGCCGGCGCCGTCGTTGGAAGACTGGACGAGAGTAAAACCTAAAAGATCTTTAATATCCCAGCTCTCCCCCACAAAAAATCCGCTATCCCCTTCTTCTTCCAGAAACTTCTTGTCAATCGTAATCGCCATTCCTTCCGGCACCAAAGAAAGAGCGGTAATAGCCGTCATTATTTTGGTAAGAGAAGCGAGAGGCAGGAGGGTTTCGGAGTTCAAAGAATACAGCTCTTTTCCCGTTTTTGCGTCAAAAACGTAAGCCGCTTTGGCTTCAAGAGAAACCTCGGAAAAAGGATTGGAGACGGGAAGAATAGCCCTAGGTTCCAAAGAGGGAGCGGAAGGAGAAAATCTTATGTAATCTCGCGTAGCAAGAAAAAAAGCGAGAGCAATTCCCCCGATAATGATAAGAGACACTATATCAAGAAAAAGCTTTCTCCAATCAAATCCAAGGTCAATGTCTTTATAGCGCTGATATTCTTCCGCGTTCATAAATTTAAAACTAGTTTCAACTTAAACCGCCGAAAACTGATTCTATTATTCTCCTCTTTTTTCCGATTTGAGTCAAATCAAAAGCCGGCGCGCGAAGCGCGCCGGCTTTTGATTTTCTAGCTTCTAACTTCCAGTCTTAAGCGACTAGAGTTAGTAGCTTCTCTCCCTTCTTCCGAATCCGCCCTCTCTCCTAGGAGGTCTTTCGGCCATCGGGCGAGCTTCGTTGACGGTAAGATTGCGTCCGTCCAAGTCTGCTCCATTCAACATCTGAATGGCCTTCTCGGCGTCAGCATCCTCCATTTCAACGAAACCGAATCCTCTGGATCGTCCAGTCATCTTGTCCATGAGGACAGTAGCTGAAACAACCGCGCCGGCTTTTTCAAAAGCGGCTTTGAGGCTGTCGGAGGTTGTCCCGTAGGACAAGTTTCCGACGTAAAGTTTCTTTGCCATATTGGTTTTAGAAATTTGCGAGTTTAGCTTTTTGAAAAGCGTTTAAACCCGGAATTTCTCTCTACTTTGTAAAATTATCGCGCGACCCGCGAGCAAACTTTATAGTCCGCCCCTATTCCCAATACGGCTTACTTAATAGCGTTTAACACTAACTTAATGTCACCTTTTTGAGAAAACTACGACTATAATAGTATACACTATAGCCCAAAAAAATGCAAATATTGCACTGGGTTAGTATACACTTGACACTAGATTGAAGCTTGAAAACAATGAATA
>CAYGHQ010000051.1:0-7816 GCA_964349845.1 uncultured Candidatus Saccharibacteria bacterium | reverse complement strand
CTCACTCCCACCCCTCTGTCCTGCAAAGCCAGGACATCTCCCCTCAGGCAGGGGAGATGGGGGGAGAGGGGACCGCCACAACTCACCTTCTTGTGAATGGCAGAAAGATTTTGTATTTTTCGGAAAAGGAGCCGGAAAATTTGCCGTGGAAGGATTTGGGGGTGGATATTGTGGTGGAGGCGAGCGGGCATTTTACAAGTTATGAAAAAGCCGGAGCGCATTTGAAGGCAGGGGCGAAACGCGTAATAATTACGGCGCCGGCGAAGGAGGAGAAAAAAGAAGAAAATCCCTCGGCCGGACTACCGGCCACTCCCTTTAAGAAAGGGAGAATTGGGGACGGGGAAAACACCCCCTCCAACTCCCCCTCTAAAGAGGGGGAGAGGAAGCCCGGGGAAACGGTTTTGATGGGAGTGAATGAGGAGAAATTAAAAGAAGCGGTTATCACTTCAAACGCTTCCTGCACCACGAACGCGGCGAGTCCTTTGATTGCCATTTTGGATGAAAAAATTGGCATTGAAAAAGCGCTACTCAATACTGTCCACGCTTACACGGCCAGTCAGGGAATTGTGGACGGCCCGAACAAAAAAGATTTTCGCGAAGGGAGAGCGGGGGCGCAAAATATTGTGCCGTCATCTACAGGCGCGGCTATCGCGGTTACAAAAGCTTTTACCTCTTTGACCGGACTTTTTGACGGCATTGCTATCCGCGTGCCTGTCGTCTGCGGATCTATTGTGGACATTACCTTTATTGCCAAACGGGAAACAAGCAAAGAAGAAGTGAATGAAATTTTGAAAAACGCTTCCAAGGAGAAAAGATGGGTGAATATTTTCACCGCCACTGAAGAAGAACTTGTCTCAAGCGATATCTTAGGCCATCCATGCGCTTCCATTGCTGATCTTAAAATGACGCGGGTTGTCGGTGGAAATTTAGTAAAAGTTTTGGCGTGGTATGATAATGAGATGGGGTACACGAATACCCTGCTTAAACATGTGATTGAAGCGGGGAAATGTTTATAATTTCTTTTTGCAGTTTTAATTACAATCAATAAATAAAATCCGAAATTCGAAATCCGAAATTCGAAACAAAGCCCGAAAATTTAAATATTTAAATTCAAAACAAAAATCCTCCGGCCGGATTACCGGCCACCTCCTTTAAGAAAGGAGGAATTAAGATCCGTTTAGAATTTGGAATTTTCTTCGTTTGGCTTCATTTGTTTCGAATTTCGTGCTTCGAATTTCGGATTTAATTGAAATGCATCCTCAAAAAATACTTATCGCTTCCGATCACGCCGGTTACGAGCTCAAGGCCAAGCTCATTCCTTTTCTCATTGAGAAGGGCTTTAACGTGGTTGACGAAGGGGCTTTTGAAAATAATCCGCTTGATGATTATCCGGATTATTGTATTTCCGTGGCCAGAGAAATCTCGGAAAATCCGAGGGATTTGGCGGGAATAGTCATTGGAGGGTCTGGACAGGGAGAAGCTATCACGGCTAATAGATTGAAGAATGTCCGCGCCACTGTTTATTATGGCGGAAAGCCGGATAATCTGAAAATCGCCCGCGAACATAACGACGCCAACATCATTTCTCTTGGCGCCAGATTTTTGAGCGACGACGAAGCCAAAGAAGCTGTCATGCTTTGGCTTGATACTCCTTTTTCCGAAGTTGAAAGGCACAAAAGAAGAATTGAAAAGCTGGAGAGGCTGACGGCGAGGGAATAAAATAGCCACTAGGTTTTAGCCACTAGGGACTAGGGTAAAAAACACAAAGCACAGAATCCAAAGCATAAATTAAACACGAAACCCAAAGCGCAAACAAGATACAAAAGAAAACTGGTATTTGGATTTTATTACAAATTTGTTATGTTCTCTTCTCGCAAAACATTTTCTATTTTTTCCGGTTTTACCCTGATTGAACTTCTGGTGGTTATTTCCATAGTAAGTCTTCTTTCCTCTATTGTTTTATCTAGTTTGAATACAGCAAGAGCCAAAGCTAGAGATGCTAGACGGATTGCCGATATCAAAGAAATCCAAAAAGCTTTGGAAATGGTGTTTAATAATACCGGAGGTTATCCCAATAATGGACGGGCCTCTAGCGGAGGCGGGCCAGCAAACTGCTGGTCGTGGGATGTTTCCAATCAGACTCGTTCGTTTACGCCGGCCGGTTTTTTGGGAGAAGCTATGCCGAACCCTCCGCACGATCCTACAGGAACAGATTGTAATGGATATTGGTATCATTACTTTCCAGCCGGGTATTTTGGCAGTCCGGCAAATCCTGCTTCTTGCGCGGGACGAAACAATCAGGGAATGTATGTGCTCGGAATAAACGCCACAATGGAATCTGTGGTTGGACACATGCCGGGAAGTCCTGGACCGGATCAATGCATTACGGATACTGGCTGGGGGCTTACTGGCTGGAATTATGTTGTCCAAGGATACGAGCATTAAAAAAAATGAGAATCACTCCCGCCATAATTCCTGAAAGTTTTGATGATTTAAAGGAAAAAATATCTCTTATAAGAGGTATTTTTTCGGATATCCAGATTGATGTTTGCGATGGGAAATTTGTTCCGAGCAAAAGCTGGCCGTATCGGGGAGACGGTGGGGAATGGGAGAAAATCTTGCGCGAAGAAGAAGGCTTGCCTTTTTGGGAAGAAATTGACTTTGAAGCTGATTTGATGGTATCTCCACCTTTCCAATCGGCCGAAGATTGGATTTTGGCCGGAGCTTCGCGGGTTGTCGTTCATTTTGAATCTTTAAAAGATGACGAGGAGTTTGGAAAAATCCGCGAGGCCGTACTCGGCCGAGCGGAATTGGGGCTTGCTCTTCACGTGGAAACGGAGCCGGAAAAAGCGTACTCGCTTTTTCCGGCCCTCTCTTTTGTCCAGCTTATGGGCATTTCCCGCATCGGTTTTCAAGGGGAGGAATTTGACAAAAAAGTTTTAAATAAAATAAAAAACATCCGAAAGGATTTTCCGGATGTTTCCATAAGTGTGGATGGGGGAGTGAATTTGGAAAACGCGGAGGAAATTATCTCGTCCGGAGCAAGTTGTCTCGTTGTCGGTTCGGCTATTTTTGAAAGCGATGTCCCGCGGGAATCCGCCTTGCTTTTCAAAAATTTGATATAATAAAAAGCTAAGAAATATGAAAAAAGAAAAATCAAAAAAAGAAATAATCACGTATGACGGTATTTCAAAGCTTATTGAAAAATCCGCGGAGAAAACAATAGATATTCTCACTCTCTTGATGGGCAGGGGTTTTAATGATGTTTATAAAAGATTTGATAAAGTAGACGAAAGGCTTGATAAAGTTGAAACTCGGCTTGATAAGGTTGAAACTCGTCTTGATAAAGTTGAAATTAGAATAAATGAAGTGGAAGAAAATTTGACCTTCAAAATAAATTCCATAAACAATAGAATCGATGACTTAGCCTTTAATAGGGCAAAATATGATGATGTTATTAAGTTGGACCACAGAGTGTCCGCTTTGGAGGTTAAGGTTTTTTTTAAAAAGAGATGATATTTTCATGCGCGAAAGCGATAGGCCGGAAAAATTATGAAAAAGCCGTCCCGACGTTACGTCGGGACGGCTTTTTCATAATTTTTCCGGCTGGGCTGGAATTATGCGATTACTTAGCTTCCGCCAGCATCAAATCAAGCGCTCCTTTTATAAAGGAGTAGGGAAGCGCGCCGTTCAGAAAAACAATTTTCCCGTCATTGCTCCAAACGACTGTTTCCGGAGGGTATTGTGAAGCAAGGGCAAGAACCTTATTTTGCGTTTCTTCGCTAATGGCCGTCTTTGAAATAACGAAATTTCCCGGAGTTCCCCTGACTCCTCCTGTTACCCCATCCTGGTAATTTTCTTCAACTTTTCCGGCGAATCTTCCGCTGTCAAGGCATGTTTTGAATTCCGAGGAATTTAGCCCGGTCTGCGTGGCTATCTTTGGAAGTTCGGCCAGGTCAAGCCCGTTGTTTGCCGGAGTGATTTCATACAGCCTGTCCAGATACTGCCAGAATTTATCGTTCCCTCCGAGAGACGCGGCGCACTCCGTAGCTTCCGCCTCTTTCCTTGCTTTGGAATGGATTTGATCAAGAGGGAAGTGGCGATAAGCCCACGCGACTTTCCCATTTTTTCCGTACTCGTTCATCATCTCTCCCAAAGTTGCGTGGAATCTTTTGCAAAAAGGACACTCCGTATCGGAATACTCAACAAGAATAATGGGCGCGTCGGGATTTCCGCGAAGATGCTCTCCAGCGCTCGCGGGTTTGATATTCATGTCCCGGCTTAGGGCTACGGCCGCTTGGTTATCGTTTCCATTCGCGATCGGCGCGGAGCTTCCTTTTCCGGAAAGAAAAACGGCTCCGGCTATCAAAAGTCCCGCGACTACGATAGCCATGGGGACGGTTAGGGTGTTGTTTTTGTCCATGATATTTTAATTTAAAGTTTAACGATTATAGGGAGATGATAGCATAACCGATAAAAAATTTCTAATTTCTAATTACCTAATTTCCCCGCCCGCCTTGCTTCGCAAAGCGAAGCGGGCAGGTAATAAAATCCCAATGACTAATTCCCGGAAGGAAATTAATAAATTTTTAGAGATTGGATATTGGAGTTTGGGTATTGTTTAGGTTAATTAGGTCAATTAGAAATTAGGTTAATTTGCTTTTCTTCTTTTGGCTGTGTATAGTGTTTATATAAACCCCCTATGGATAATCCACGGGGCGGTTTGGCGTATATTGTATGAACAAAAACGAAGAAAAATTGATTGTTAAGGGCGCGAGAACTCACAACCTTAAAGATATAACGGTTGAAATGCCTCGCAATAAAATGATTGTTTTTACGGGGCTTTCCGGATCCGGAAAGTCTTCTTTGGCGTTTGACACTATTTTTGCCGAGGGGCAGAGAAGATACGTGGAATCCCTCTCTGCCTACGCCCGCCAGTTTCTCCGCCAGATGCAGAAGCCGGATGTGGACGAGATCATCGGCCTTTCCCCGGCTATTTCAATTGACCAGAAATCCAGGTCAAACAACCCCCGCTCCACGGTGGCTACTACCACGGAAATATACGATTATCTCCGCGTTCTTTACGCGCGCGTGGGAAGGCCCCACTGCATGGTTTGCGGAAGGGAAATCAAGAAGCTCTCCCACGAGGAAATTATGGAAACAATCATAGAAACGGCGGAAAGCGTTTCTTCCAAGGGCGGAAAAAAAGAAGTAATGGGGGTCAAGTACGGCATTTACCCCGTTAGAAACAAGACAGAAGATGTCAAAGGGAACAAAAAAGAAACCTTAGGCGAGATGGTGACATCTGTGGTTTCTAACGGGGCGAGAAAACTAAAAATTTTCGCGCCTCTGGTCGTCGGAAGAAAAGGGGAGTATTACCAGCTTCTTTATGATCTTTTGGGTAAAGGCTACTCGGAAGTCAAGGTGGACGGAGAAAACAAAAAGCTTCGGGAGCAGATTATTTTGGAGAAAAACAAGAAGCACAATATTGACGTTTTGGTGGATGAATTTTTTCTCTCCGATTTTGAAGACAGGGAAAAGAAGCAAGGCATAAAAGAAAGGCTTTCGGAGGCGATTGAAAAATCCCTGCAAGAATCAAACGGGCTTATTAAGCTCGAGTATCCCTCCTCTTCCATCTCCCCTGCCCGAGGGGAGACGCCGAGGGCTTCCGAGGCAGAGGGGTGGGAGAAAAAAGAAAAAACGGAGATAATAGAAGAAAATCGTTACCAAACTCACTCCCACCCTTCCGTCTCGCGGACTCGACACCTTCCCTCGGGCAGGGAAGGAGGAGAAAATTCGGAAAAACTCATCTCCTCCAAATTCATGTGCCCTTACGACGGCTTCTCCTATCCGGAAGTTGAACCGCGCCTTTTCTCCTTCAATTCTCCTTACGGGGCATGTCCCTCATGCAACGGTCTTGGTTCCAAATATTTTTTCGGCGATGAAGAATGTCCGGCTTGCAAAGGCACCCGCCTTCGCGAGGAAGCTTTGCACGTTCTTCTTTCCGGCCGGAATATTGCCGAGCTTGTTTCCATGTCCATCACCGAGGCGCGGGACTTTTTCATCAATCTTAAACTCACTCCGACGGAAAAAGAAATTTCCAAAGTTGTTATCCGCGAAATTGAATCCCGTCTCCAATTTATGATGGATGTGGGCATTGAATACCTTACCCTAAATCGCCGAGCCCATACTTTATCGGGAGGAGAAGCCCAAAGAATCCGCCTGGCTTCCCAGTTGGGCTCAGGCCTTGTGGGCGCTCTTTACGTTTTGGACGAGCCCACTATCGGCCTTCACAGCAAGGACAATGACCGGCTTGTAAAAACCCTTCTCAACCTCCGCGATATGGGAAACACTATTATTGTGGTTGAACACGATGAAGACACGATTTTTTCATCCGACTACATCGTGGATATAGGGCCGGGCGCCGGAGTTCATGGAGGCCACATTGTAGTGTCCGGCTATCTGGACAAACTTTTGACCGCCAAGAAAAACGATTCAAAGTCTCTCACTCTGGATTATCTTCGCGGGGACAAGAAAATAGAAATTCCGGAAAAAAGACGAGCTTCGGAAAAAGGCTCTCTCAAAATCAAAGGGGGGAAAATCTTTAACATTAAAAACATGAATGTTGAAGTTCCTCTCGGAAAATTTGTGTCCGTCACGGGCGTTTCCGGATCGGGAAAGTCTTCTTTCTTGTATGAAATTCTTTATAAAAATCTTCAGGCCAGATTTGAGCATAAATATCGTTCGGCCGAGACTTTCAATTGCGCGTCTTTTACGGGAACGGAATATCTCTCGCGGGCTATTCTTATAGACCAGGGTCCCATAGGAAGAACGCCCCGCTCCAATCCGGCCACCTATACCGGAGCTTTTACTTTTATCCGCGATCTTTTTGCGGAGACTGCCGAAGCGCGGGCGCGCGGATGGAAATCTAACCGTTTTTCTTTCAATGTCAAAGGCGGAAGGTGCGAAGCTTGCCAAGGGAACGGGGAAATTGCCGTGGAGATGCATTTTCTTCCTACTGTTTACGTGCCTTGCGATGTCTGCAATGGAAAAAGATTTATGAAGGAAACTCTGGAGGTGGAATATAAAAAGAAAAATATCTACGAAGTTTTGCACATGACCGTGGAGGAAGCTTTGAAATTCTTTGAGGATATTCCGGCAATTTACGATCGTTTGAAGACTCTGGATGAAGTAGGGCTCGGATACTTGGAGCTGGGGCAGTCCGCTACCACTCTTTCCGGCGGGGAAGCGCAGAGGGTGAAAATTTCGTCCGAGCTTTATCGTCCGCATTTGCAAAAGACGATTTATCTTCTGGACGAGCCGACTATCGGCCTTCATTATGAAGATGTCAAAAAACTCATTGAAATTCTGCAGAAGCTCGTGGACAAGGGAAACACGGTGGTAACCATTGAACACAATTTGGATTTTATAAAAAGCTCCGATTACGTGATTGACATCGGCCCCGAAGGGGGCTCGGGTGGGGGACAGCTTGTCGCTAAAGGAACACCGGAAGATGTGGCAAGTTCGGAGAAGTCGCATACAGGGAAGTATTTGCGCAAGGCTTTGCGCAAATAATTTTCAATTTTTAATTTACAATTTTCAATCAATTTACAATGTCCGAATGATCAATTTTCAACCCCTGCCGGACGCTTCGCGTCCGGCAGGGATTTTAATTCTCCCTTTTTTAAAGGGAGTCCTTTGTAATCAAGGGGAGGGATTTTCTTTTTTTAAAATCCTCCGGCTGAATACAGCCACCTCCTTTAAAAAAGGAGGATTTAAGATCTGTTTTTTTTCCTCCTCCCAAATCCCCTTACCC
>CAYGHQ010000050.1:0-7872 GCA_964349845.1 uncultured Candidatus Saccharibacteria bacterium | reverse complement strand
AAAAAGCTAAAAATGCCTTAATTAACTGTCAATTATGTTCAGTAGCTTGAACAATGAAGAAAAAGACGGTAAAAATCGGCCGGACGCTTTGCGTCCGGCCGATTTTTACCGTCTTTTTCTTCCCACTTTTTTATTTTTTACTTTCCCAATATCGCCTCCACCACTTCTTTCACGTCTCCTCCATCCGCTTTTCCTTTTAGCTCTTTCATTACCGCTCCGGTAAGCTGTCCGGATTTGGCTTTATCGGAAATTCCAAGCTCTTCTTTTTTCTTCTCCGCGACCTTTCGGATTTCATCTTTGCTCATCATTTGGGGAAGGTAAGCCTCCAGGATTTTAAGTTCGGCAGTTTCCGAGTCAACCAAATCTTGCCTTCCTCCGGCTTTAAACTGTTCCATGGAATCTTTTCTCTGCTTGGCCAGGCGCCTTATGATTGCAAGCGTTTCCTCGTCAATCATCTTTTCCGAGGGCTTCTTGTTTTTGGCGACATGCTCGTTCATAAGAGCGGCAATTATTCCGCGAAGAACGGAAGTGCGGAGCGCGTCTTTGGCGAGCATGGATTTTTTTAATTCGTCTTTTATTTTGTCGTGAAGCATAAAAATAAAATTAACCTAATTTCTAATTAACCTAATTGATCTAATAAAATCCCAAGCTCCAATACCCAATTTGGGAAAATTGGGTATTGGTCATTGGGATTTTATTAGAAATTAGGTCAATTAGGTGAATTAGAAATTGTTTAACTTAAATAAGATATTCTATATTGTATTTGATAATACTATCACACTTGTCTTTCTATTGGTATAATATCCCTCATGGACACCGTGAGCGTCATTTTGCTTGTCTTCCTTATTCTTTCGCTTGCCGGGTACGGCTTGCTTTTATATTTTATTTTAAGCAAGAAAAAAGAAGAAAAACCGAAAGAAGATGTCGGCCTCAAACTCATCTTGGAGCAGGTAAACGAGCTTAGCCGGATGGTGGACAGCAAAATAGGGGAAAATACCCGGGAAGTCAGCCGATCTCTTCAAACCCAATTCGGCGAATCGCAGAAGCTTGTGGACAAGTTTTTAAAGGAGGTTTCCAATATGACGGAGAAAGTTACCAGGTTTGACGAAACGGGCAAGCAGATAATGGGTTTTGCCGATCAGCTCCAAAATCTCCAGGATGTTCTCAAAAATCCCAAGCAGAGGGGGATTTTAGGCGAGTATTATCTTGAAAACGCCCTCAAAAATGTGCTTCCGCCGGGGAGCTTCCAAATGCAGTATCCCTTTAAAGACGGCACGATAGTGGATGCGGCGGTTTTCGTGAAGGACAAAATCATCCCTATTGATTCCAAATTCTCTCTGGAAAATTACAACAGGCTGGCCGGAGAGAAAAATCCGGGCGAAAAAGACCGGCTGGAAAAGCTTTTTAAAGCCGATCTAAAGAAGCGGATTGACGAAACTTCGCAGTACATAAAACCCGACGAAAAAACGATGGACTTCGCCTTTATGTTTATTCCCCACGAAGCGATTTATTACGATCTTCTCGTCGCGGAAATAGGCGGGGTGAAAATCAATACGCAGGATCTCATTGATTACGCCTTCAAGAAAAAAGTGCTTATCGTTTCCCCGACTTCCTTTTTGGCATTTCTTCAGACCGTTCTCCAGGGGCTCAAGGCCCTTCAAATTGAAGAGTCGGCTATTCTGATAAGAAAAAACGTTGAGTCTCTGCAAAAGCATCTTCGCAGTTACGGGGAATATCACGACAAAGTCGGCGGGGCGCTTAGCACAGTGGTCAATCACTTCAATAACGGAAGCAAGGAATTCAAGAAAATTGATAAAGACGTGATGAGAATCACTGGCGGGAAATCAGAAATGGAAATTTTGGAATTGCCCAAGCCTATTTTGGAAGGCGCGGAGGTTTAGGATGAGTATGGCGCAAAAGTTGCAAAATTTTACAGATATGATTAAATTTTATCCAAAGGAGGCAAGCTGGCAAATTAAATTTTTCTAACCAGTATACCCCGTTAGGATTTTGTTTAATTGGCCGGCGACCTTAGGCTTTCTCTCCAATCCCGATTGTTGCAATATCAATCCACCAAAAGGGCTGCAAGGAGAGAAAGCCTTTTTTCTTGCTTATTTTTTGCATTTCGGAAAAAATTTAGATAAAATCAAGTCATGGAAGAAGAAAAAAATAATAAAAATGAAGGCGGAAAGCCGGAAGAAGAGAAAGAAATTTCATTTGAACGGGATGAAAATCTGGATGACAGCGTCGTGGCTGAAGAAACCTTGGGGGAAACCGCCAAAAAACTTCGGGAAAAATTGAAAAAATGCCAGGAAGAGAAGAACGAGTATTTGATCGGCTGGCAGAAGGAAAGAGCCGACTTTCAGAATTATAAGAAAAAAGTGGCGGGGGAGATGGAAGAATTCAAGAAATTTGCCCACGAAAATTTTGCCGAGGAGCTTATCCCGGTGCTCCAAAGTTTTGAGATGGCATTTTCCAATAAGGAAGCCTGGGAAAAGGCGGATAAAAATTGGCGGACGGGAGTTGAATATATTCACTCCCAGCTTCTGAAAATTCTTGAGGAGCAGGGCGTCAAAGAAGTGAATCCTGTCGGGGAAAAATTTGATCCGGCGAAACACGATCCGGCCGAATTTGTCCCTGCAGAAAATGAAAAAGACGATCAAAAAATTTTGGAGGTTGTAAATAAGGGATATTCGCTAAATGGAAAAATTTTACGGCCAGCCCGCGTAAAAGTCGGAGAATTTAAAAAAAACGCTTAACCTCGGTTAAGCGTTTTTTTAAATTTTGCCTTAAAAACTGTCGCGGGAGGCGTGTTAAAATTCTTAAAGAATATGATCTAACTTTTTAGGACTTACGCGTTTGATTTAAATCCCTCCTTTCTTAAAGGAGGTGCCCCGCAAATTCGGGGCGGGACGGAGGATTTTAATACTTTAAATTCCTCCCAGCAAACGGGACTCCTTTTAAAAAGGGGAGAATTAAGACCAAGCGCGTAAGTCCTATTTTTGTAATTTTGCCAGATAGTTTAATATAAGTCTAATGAAAATTTGACAAGTTCATTATAGGTATGATAACATGATAATTGGCAAGAAACAGGATAAGTGTTCTGTTTTTTTATTGCTCATTGTCAATAAAATAACCCTTAAAATTAAGGATAGAAATGAAGAAGTGGCGAAAGTGGATGGTCGTTTTAGTTGGTTTGGTTTTGGTGAATGCTGGCTTGTTTATCGCAAGCCGTATTCCCCAATCCGAGCCGGAAACACCTATTGTTGTTCCTCAAAAAGGGGAACAAGCGGAGCCTCAAAAAACTTCCGTTCCGGCCAAAAACCGGAATATCGCGGTGATTAAGTTCGCCGGCGTTTCGTTCCAAGTGGATACGAGCAAACCTTCGCATTTAGTGAAAACAAACCAAAATCAGTAACGAGAAAATTCAGAAAAGAAAGGATGAAAATGAAAAAGATTGTAAATATTCTGTCAGCTGTAGTTTTGTTGATGTTCGCGGTAAATTGTTTCGCGCAATCATCCGTAAATGAGCCTGTGCCGACTCCGCCTATTGTTGAAGAGTCAGCACCTGTGCCAAGTGGCGGAGGCGGGGGAGGGAGCAGTTCTGTTTCGGGAGAAACAGCTTTCCCAATAGGGATTAGCTCCTTGCCAACTCAAAATCTGGACGAGTTTATAGCGTATGCTTTTGAACAAGCTACAAAAGGTACAATAAGTGTTGACTCGGAACAGATTATCTATGGTAGTCAGAATAAAACATGGGCCGAAGTCAGGCGGGGAGACGATGAGCCAGACGGCTTCAATCTTCCGAATCGCCTGATTCGGGAAGAAATAAAATTTCCTGTAACGGGCGGGAACGACCCTGTTCGCATCTATTCTTATCTTTATGGAGATATCAATGACTCGGAAAAAGGGCATCAGCCTTTGTTCTCATCCTATTTGCAGGTTGTCCTGACTAGGATAATTGGCAAAGCGGAAGAGATTTGGGTTCTGCCTACCGGAACGGAACTTAAATTCTGGCTTAATCCTGACGGCCTGATTATTGGAGCTCCCGGTATCGGTAACGTAGAAATTCGGGAGAGAGACGAGAGGGGAAATTTCGTTGATAGCTACTATCTTCAGATTGTTCGGGATCAAAGAGGGAACTCTCTCGGTTTCCGTCTGCCGGCCTACTTCGCCTCAAAAAACGGGGAAGCCATCTTAACCTATTGGGTCAATAATCAAAGTTTTACGCAGGTTATTGATCTTAAAACCGGAAAACCGACCGAGACATTTCAAGTCAGAGTCGGGGCTGTCAATCTTTCTCCTTCATTTGAGGGGGTGAAGGATTTTACTGACCCTTCCAATATAGATATTTTTCCCGAAACGGATATATCTCCTTTGGTACGAGTTCTTATGAGTCAGGATAGAATTGTAAGAATAGGCGCTGGAGAAACAATGATCGGTCCGTATGCAAGGAAAATCTTTGTAAAGAAGTCAGGGGAAATTTTTTGGAAGGAATACCAGGGATATAATGAAATCTCGGGGATACCTAATCCTCAGATTCCTCTATTAAAGGGGGTAAATTACATCCGGTTTGGTTGGGGAGAAAATTCCAAATTCAATCGGGTGAACAGGTATGGTCCGCCAAGGCCTCCACAACCGCCCTCTCCCCCGACTGTTGGAGAAGGTAAGGGTTAATTAGTTCTTTATACACAAAAGCCATTCCGATGCAACATCGGAATGGCTTTTCTTTTTTTAATTTCATTTTAACTTCACTTGACAAAATTTAGCAAAATGAAGCGATCGCTTCATTTTGCTAAATTTTGTCAAGTGGTTGCTTTTTTTATCCATTTAGGCTATATTATCTTCATTGTTTTTAATAAATTTTCGCGAGGCTTTGCGAGTATATTTCTATGAATTTCGCGAGTCCTCGAGCTAATATCTTCAATTAATATGGCATCCCAAGATAGACTCATAAAACTGGCCTGTACCAAGTGCAAAAGGGTGAATTATTGGTCCAGCAAAAATAAGAAAAAAGTTGAGCGGAAAATAGAGCTTTCCAAGTTTTGTCAGTGGTGTAAAAAGAGGGTTCCTCATAAGGAATCTAAAAAGTAGGGACTAGGGTGAGAAGCGACCTTAAGGAAGCCCGCCCGTACCGAAGCGTCCGCTTCGGACGGTTCGGGCGGGCTTCGCAAGACCTTGAGCATTATGTAGTCAAAATGCGAAAGGTATACCGAACCTGTAAGGTTTAGCCAATAGCCACTAGGGTAGGAAGAGAGAAAGCCCCGCTTAGCGGGGCTTTTGCGTAAAAACGAAAAAAAAGATATTATTTTGTTGGCTCTGTCATTCCCGCGACTTGTGGTGAGCTAGTCGAACTAAGGCGGGAATCCAGCTCTTGACGGGCGATTAGGTAAGTGGTATACCGGCGGTCTCCAAAACCGCATTCGGGGGTTCGATTCCTCCATCGCCCGCAATTGAAAAATATTTTTAACGGCTTATGATTGATGGTATGGAGCCGTTAGCTTCAAAAATCCGGCCGAAAAATTTAGAGGAGTTTGTCGGGCAGGAGCATTTAGTTGGAAAAGATAAACCTCTAAGAGTTGCCATAGAAGGCAAGCATCTTTTCTCGTTCATTCTTTGGGGACCGCCCGGGGTGGGGAAGACGACAATTGCCCGAATTTATGCCGGCGCTTTGGATGCCAGGCTTTTTGAGCTTTCGGCTGTCTCCGCGGGAAAGGATGATATTCGGAAAATTGTGGAGGATAGGACTATTTTGGATAGCCGTCCCAAGCTTCTATTTTTGGATGAAATTCACCGCTTCAACAAAGCCCAGCAGGATTTTCTTCTGCCGTTTGTTGAGTCGGGACAGCTTACTCTTATCGGGGCTACCACTGAAAATCCCAGCTTTGAAATTATCGGAGCTTTGCTTTCCCGTTGCCGGGTTTTCGTTTTAAAAAGTCTGGAGAAGGAAGATATCAGGAAAATTTTAAAAAGGACGAAAATTAAAATTCCGAAGGATGCTATGGATTGGCTCTTGGAGCTTTCAAACGGGGACGCTAGGATTGCCATTACCGCGCTTGAGAATACAAAAAGTCTTTATAAGGAAATAACCGTTCCAAATCTGAAAAATACTTTTGAGCATGCTTTTATTCGTTTTGATAAGAAAGGGGAGGAACACTATGATACGATTTCCGCTTTTATAAAAAGCATGCGAAGCGGGGACGCGGATGCGGCCATTTATTATTTGGCGCGGATGATAGAGGGCGGGGAAGATCCGAAATTTATCGCCCGCCGGATGGTTATTTTCGCTTCGGAAGATATCGGACTCGTTCAGCCTACGGCTTTGGTTGTGGCAAATGAAGTTTTTAGGGCAGTGGAAACGATTGGCTTGCCTGAATGTGCTATAAATTTGGCTCACGGAGTTGCTTATCTTGCGTCTTGTCCCAAAGACAGAAGCGCTTATGACGCTCTTCGGGAGGCCGAGGCGGACGTCCGGAAGTTCGGCAACCTTCCTGTCCCTCTGGAAATCCGCAATGCTCCCACAAAGCTTATGAAAAAATTAGGTTACGGAGAAGGTTATGAAAAATATTCCAAGCAAAGCCGCTTGCCGGAGAAACTTCGCGGAAAAACTTATTTGAAGAGAAGAAACAAAGATAAAAAATAATTTTTCAATTTCCCTCTTCATATTTATTTCTCTTTGTTCCCCAAAAATAAAATTTAGCAAATAACATGCTATAGCATGTTATTTGCTAAATTTTATCTTTGGGTATGTTTCAGTTCTGTATAGTTATCTCTACGAGGTCTTTTTAAGAAAGTTTTTAATTTCTTTTTCTATTTTTTTAGTGTCGGAAATAGAGAACCATTTTATTCGCGCGTCTTTGCGCCACCAGGTTTTTTGCCGGCGGGCAAAGTGCCAGATCTCCGTCTTGAGCTTGGTTGTCATTTCTTCTTTTGAAATTTTATTTTGCAGATAGCGGGAAAGATAGCGGTATTCAAGGCCCAATTCATCCATTCTTTTCCACGATAATCCTCTTTGATGGAGCCGTTTGGCTTCTGCAATCATTCCTTTTTTGAGGCGGGCAAGGAGGCGGGAACGAATTTTTTGCTTGAGGATTTGGTCGGGGGTTTGAATGCCGATTTGGAGAAAGCGCGGCGCGGATTCCTCCTTTAAAAAAGAAGGTGGCTGGCTTTGCAGGCGGAGGATTTTATTTGAAATCCCTCGGCTCGAAGATTCGCCACTTCCTTTAAAAAAGGGAGAATTTAAAACGGAGGCTATTTCTATTGCGCGGATAAGCCTTCGGGAATTTTTCGGGTCAATATTTTTAGCCCGTTTGGGATTTAACTTTTTTAAAATAGCGAAAAGTTCGTCCGCGCTTTTTCCGCTCAACTCCTTACGAAGCTTTTCATTTGGGGGAACATTGGGGAGAGCGATATTATCAACAACAGATTTTATGTAGAACCCTGTTCCTCCGCAGATGATGGGGATTTTGCCACGGGAAAAAATTTCTGAAATTTTTTCCCGCGCCATCTCTTGAAACTCTGCCACGGTAAACCTTCTCTTTGGATCTGCTATGTCCAAAAGATGATGGGGAACTCCCGCCATCTCTTTTTTGGTAACTTTTCCCGCGCCGATATCAAGCTCTTTATAAACTTGTCTTGAATCGGCGGAGATTATCTCCCCATTCCATTTCTTGGCAATTTTTACCGCCAACCCGCTTTTTCCGGAGGCGGTGGGGCCGAGGATTACTATGACTTTGTTTTGGAATTTGGAATCCATATAAAAGATATTGAAAAATATTGGCATAAAATATTCAAGAAAGCAAAATTTTCGCGGAAAAAGGCCTTCGCCATGGCGAAGGCCTTTTTCCGAGAAAATTTTGCTTGTGCCGGAGG
>CAYGHQ010000049.1:0-7926 GCA_964349845.1 uncultured Candidatus Saccharibacteria bacterium | reverse complement strand
GCAAGACTCTTTGAGACAATTTCTTAATTGTCCAAAGAGTGGACAGTCCCTGTAAGGGAGACGCGAGTCCGCGAGCAAGAGGGGTGGGAGAGGATAATCACAGAATCTTTCTCCCACCACCCCTCCCCGCAAAGCCGGGGTTCCCCTCGGGAGGCAGGAGGGGAGGAAAACCATTCAGATTTTTACCAGCCAACTTTCATTTTTATATCACCGAAATCATATTGAAAATTTGCCTCCGGCCAATTTTTAGGCTACAATTCCGCAATATTTACAATAATTTTGGGATCGTGTTTTTTGTATTTCCCTATACCCTAAAACCTAGTCCCTAGTCCCTCCCCATGTTGGCCTACAACGAAATTCTTTCAAAAAAATACATAATTATGGACGGACAACCATACGAAGTTTTGGACGCCCATATTTTCCGCATGCAACAAAGAAAGCCGGTCAATCAGACCAAGCTCAAAAACTTGATTACCGGAAAAGTGACGGAAACAACATTCCACCAGCAGGATAAAGTGGAAGAAGCGGAACTTATCAAAAAAGAAGCCAAGTATCTCTACAATAATCGCGGAGAATGGTGGTTTGCCGACCCTAAAGACCCATCAAAGAGATTCAAGCTGGATTCCGAAATGATAGGGAGCGGAGCAAAGTTTCTCAAAGCCAACTCTCTTATTGAACTTATTGTTTTCAACGAGCAGACAATCGGGGCAAGACTTCCCATCAAAGTAGAGCTCAAGGTTACGGAAGCGGCCGATGCCGTCCGAGGAAACACTGTCCAAGGCGGAACAAAGGTTGTTAAACTTGAAACCGGCGCCGAGGTAAACGTGCCAATGTTCATAAAAGAAGGAGAAGTGATCAGAATAAACACGGAGACGGGAGATTATGTTGAGCGGGCGAACTAAAGTTCGCCCGTTCCGCAGACTTACACTGAATTGACGCAGACTAACGCAGAAAAATACAAAACCCCGCCGGTTCGCGAAGCGAACCGGCGGGGATTTCGTTGTTAGTTGTAAGTTGTTTGTTGTTAGTTACCTAGACACGTATGGCAAAAGACCCATATAACGAGAGCGTTTAATGGCTTCGGAGAGTTTCCGCTGATTCTTGGCGGTTATACCCGTCCTTTTTTTGGCAAGCATTCTGCCATGAGGATTCAAAAACTTCTTAAGGATTTCAACATCCTTATAGTCTATATGCTTGATATTATTTTGTGAGAAAAAACATTGAGTCATAATGATTTAAATAAGAATTTAAATAATTCACCTAATTACCTAATTTCTAATTTACCTAATAAAAACTTCAAATGATTAAATTCCCAAACCCGACTTACTATTTTTAGACATTTTTTCTTTTTCGGAATTTGGGTATTTTATTAGAAATTAGGTAATTAGATAATTAGAAATTTCTTAAAAAGGTATATCCTCCGGTTTTATATCTTCTTCCGGATATTCAATTGAGTCAAGCGGGGGCTTTTCTTCCTGATGCTTCCCGCTATCCTGAGCCTGAGGAGCGTCTTTTTGATAGCTTCCTCCCCCTCCCTGAGCTTTCGGTCCAAACTGCACCCTATCCGCCACAATTTCAGTCCGATACTTTTTCTGGCCAGTTGTTTTATCGTCCCAACTGCGGGTTTGCATCCTTCCTTCAACCAAAACTGACTGCCCCTTCTTTAAATATTGTCCCGATGTTTCCGCTTGTCTTCCAAACACCACGATATTGTGAAATTCTGTCGCCTCTTTTTTGTTGCCGTCCTTGTCTTTCCAAACACTGTTAGTGGCAACACTGAAACTTGTCACCTTAGCCCCGGACGGAAGCGCGCGAATTTCCGGATCGCGGGTCAAATTTCCTATAACAAGAGCTTTGTTTAAATACATATTTTTTTCTTTTAACTTATAACTTTTAACATAATTCAATCCATCCTTATTTATTTTAACATTTTCGCCGTTTAAAAGTTATAAGTCCAATGCCAACCTTATTCCACGATCAACTCCTCAATCGTTTTATCCAGCTCTGCTTCAGATACCGGTTTTTTTACCTCTTCTTTTTTGACTGGTTTTAGGATTTTACTTTCTTCTTTTCTCGGCATTTGGGGCCGAATCGTCGCCATAGTGCTTTCCCTTACGGTCTTTATAATTATATACCGAAGGATTTTATCGTTTTTGTCCAAATCAGCCTTGAGAACATCCAAAACAGCCGGATCAGCGTCAAATTTAACCCATCCAAAGTAAGCCGAGTTGTATTTTTGGTATTTTCCGCCAAATCCTTTCTGTATCACGTAGGCCAAGTTTCGCAATCGCGGAAATTCTTCGGAAATAACTTGCGCTTTATGTTTTTCCAGTATGCCTTTTATGACTCCGACTTCGCCGGGAATGCCCTCCTCTGAAATGCTGGACACAATGTGATAACCGAGTTCATAAACCCGGGGTTCAATATCTTCGTTATTGTCGTTTTCCGCTTCAATTTGAGCGTTTTTTAAGTCTTTTTCTTCGGGTTGCATAGGAAAGAGGTTAACATATACAACCGTGAAATGCAAATCTTATTTAGTTCATTGAACTAAAGCGTACACACGATTTTAAATCCGAAATTCGAAGCACGAAATCCGAAACAAAACCCGAAAATTATAAATTCAAAATTCCAAACGAAAAGAAATTCTGTTTTGTATATTTGAATTTTCGGGTTTTGACTTCATTTGTTTCGGATTTCGAATTTCGTGCTTCGAATTTTTAAGTCCTATTTTAATCCAAAAACCCTTACCGCATTTTCTACAAGCTGTTCTCTCACTTTTTCGTAATTTTCACCGCGTATCTCCGCTATCTTTTTCACTACTTCAACGACATACACCGGTTCGTTTCTCTTCCCGCGATAAGGCACCGGAGTTATGTAAGGACAATCCGTTTCGGACATAATCATATCCAAAGGAACATTTCTGATTATTTCACAATAACTTTCTATCGGGATTTGTCCCCTGCTCTTATCCGCTTTTTTCGGCGGAAAAGTTATCACCCCCGTAAAAGAGAGGGTGAATCCCAAATCCAGGAATTTTTTGGCTGTTTCCCATTCCGTGGAGCAGGAGTGGAGGTTTCCCCGAAGATCGGATTTAAGATTTAAGTTGTAAGATTTAAGAATTTCTAAAGCTTCCGTGTAAGCGTTTCCGTTTTCCCCGCTTCGCAAGTGAAGCATCAGGGGCTTTCCAACTTCAATAGAAAGTTCAATTTGTTTCCTGAATATTTCCTCTTGCTTCTTTTTAATCAAACTTAAATCCTTAACCTCCAATCTGTAATAATCCAGCCCGCACTCTCCTATTGCTGCCACTTTCGGATTCTCCGCCAATTTTTTGTAAAAATTGTAGTCAAATTCCTCCGCCCCCACAACAAACTCTTCTTTTCCGTATAATTTTTCGGCCTTGGAAGCGTCAATTTCATTTTTATCAAAAAAAGATTCCGTCGCATGGGCCGGATGAAGCCCAATAGCCGCAAATCTCCCCTCTTTCGGGTTCTTCCTCTCCCCGCTCTTTAGAGGGGGAGTCGGAGGGGGTGGGAGAAAGTTACCACTGATATTCCCTCCCACCACCCCTCGAAGACTCGCCCCTCCTCGGGCAGGAGGGGTGGGAGCAAATGAGGAGCCTTCCGCCAATTCCACCGCTTTTTCCGAAGTCTCCCTGTTCGTCCCCACATTTATCATCCAAACTCCAGCATCTTCTGCTCTTTTAAGCGCTTCTTCTCTGTCCGCGTCATAGGCGGAAAATTGAAGATGAGAATGAATATCAATAAATTTCGGAGGCATAAATCTAATATGAATACAGATGGGCATCTTCCGCTCTCCGACTTCGCGGAAGATGCCTATCTGTCTTTTCTGTCTTTGTTTTTTTATTCCTTCCGAAGGAATAATGGGTTATCGGGCATTTTAGACGAATAAACCAAATCTAAAATTTTAGATGAGGTTTGGGGAAGAATGGGAATAAGCATTGTGGCGATGAAATCAAGGCGAGCAAGAAGTTCTTTGATATCTTCCTCCCCCGCTTCTCGGTCAGTCTTGATTTTTTTGAACGGCTGATTCTTTTGGATAAGAGCGTCGGTTTTTGAGATTAAATCCCAAATTGCGTCAGTGGCTTTTTGAATGTTAAACTCCTCAAATCCCCTATCGTAATCGCGAACTGTTTCAGCAAATTTTTCTTGCCCCGTAGCAAGCTTGACTTTGCTACCGGGGTCGTCAAATTTAATTTCGTTCGCCGTAGCCATTTTCATTACGCGCGACACAAGATTCCCCAGCCCGTTGGCCAGATTAGCATTGTAAGCTTCCTTGAATCTCTCCTCAGTAAAGTCACTGTCTTCAAAAGGGTGGGTATGTCTAGCAAAAAAATAACGAAGTGATTCACTGCCGTAATTTTTGATTATTTCAAAAGGGTCAATAACATTTCCCAAAGATTTGCTAATTTTAAGTCCGCCAGTCGTAAAATATCCGTGAACAAATATTTCTTTAGGCAGACCAATCCCTGCCGAAAGCAAAAAGGCCGGCCAGTAAATTGCATGGAACCGGCTTATACCTTTACCTATAACATGGACAATATTATCTCCATCTTCCCAGTACCTCTTGAAATCTTCATCACCATCGGCATATCCAAGCGCGTTAATATAATTTGAGAGAGCATCCACCCACACATATTGCCTCTGCGATGGATCTCCGGGGACAGGGATACCCCAATCTCTTGCTCTTTCATTTGACCTAGAAATACTTAAATCTTCTAATCCGCCTCTCACAAAACTTAATACTTCATTTTTCCGTCCTTCCGGAAAAATTTTTATTTCATTGCTCTCAATTATCTTTTGTAGCTTTTCCGAATAATTAGATAGCTTAAAAAAATAGTTCTCTTCGTCCACTATTTCGAGTTTTTTGTTTGGATGTTCAGGGCATTTCCCATCAATCAAGTCTTTTTCTGTTTTAAAAGATTCGCAACCAAGACAATACAATCCCCGATATTTTTTCCTATAGATATCCTCCGGTTTAAACGACTTCCAAATTTTTTGAGCTCCAGCTATATGTTTCTCATCAAGAGATGTCCGAATAAAGTAATTATTGGATAAATTCAATTCTTTTGTAAGTTTTTTGAATATGTCAGCATTAGTGTTCACAAAATCCTGAACAGGGACATTCACTTCAGCCGCCGCTTGGACATTTTTTAAAGCATTATCATCTGTCCCACTCACAAAAAACACATCGTCTCCTTTTAAACGACGGTAACGAGCCAGAATATCAGCTTGAACAAACTCTAAAGCGTGTCCGATATGTGGCGCAGCATTTACATACGGAATTGAGGTTGAAATAAAATAAGTTTTTTTTGACATAAAAGTTATTTACGAAAGCCAAATTTGGTATTTCGTTCCCGAATATTATTTCGAGCGTTCATTATTGCTTCTTGCTTTTCTTTATGTTTAACATACGGGCTAATTAAGTCAAATAAATTAAGGAGGCTCGTTTTTCGATGAACTCCCAGCTGCCAAGAGTTTTGATTTTGTTTGTATTTGCCAAATACTATCCGTCCTTTGCCTTTACCTTCGTGTAATTTACTGCAAATAATTCCCATATCCTCTAATTTTTCCTTAATTTGTTTTAGAAGACAGCTATTATAGTTACCCAAAGAAAAATATGCCATTCCCCTGCTTATGGACACACACCCTTCTGCATCCGAAAAACCAGCCAAAAACGCTGCGAAGGTTTTCCGACTTCTCATGATCCATACATCAGCTAAACTACGCTTTAACAATAAAAAATCAAAAGAGTCATTAACAAAACATTCTATTTGGGTAGATCCTCTCTTGTCGGGTTTACCCAACCAAACTCTTCCATATTTTTTAAATAATTCCCCGATCAGATCTATTTGAGCTTTGTGGGTTGAGCCACAGTCTATATGAACAGTTTCACTATTCTGATAAGTTTTCCTTACTCTTAAATCACCCATTGCAAAACCGATAATATAAGCTTTTTCACAAAGACCACCGCTAAAATTAGCACGAGGGTATTTAATATGGGACACCGCTAAATTCCGAGTTCCAATTCCAAACTCTGTTAACTTCCGATGAACTGTTCCTCGCGGATATCCAAATTTTCTTTCGATTGCCCATGTAGATAATTTTTCTTTGAGATAATACTTGGATAATTCCTCTTTTTTAAGAGGACATAAATCTAATCTAATGTGAGGGGGAATATGAAATTCTTTTAATCGTTTCCAGATAGTTCCCTGACAACACTTCAACTGGTCAGCAATTTCATAAGTCGTTAAGCCTTTATGGATATAAAGGTTTTCCAAAATTTCTTTAGATATTTGTATTTTCTTCATTATTAAATGATTTTAAAACCAATGTGAGGATCGGAGTTCACATACGGGAGAGTGGTTGTAATGTAAAACGGTTTTTTGGACATAAATTAAAAAAATCCTCATCTTCCTTTCTCCCCTGCCTGAGGGGAGAAAGCTGGTACTCCAGCAAGAGGGGTGGGAGAAAGAAACCACTAGACACTCTCTCCCACCACCCCCGCTCGGAATACCTCGCCTTTCTTACAGAAGCTGTACACCTTTTCGGTAATTAAGAAATTACCTGAAAAGGTCTTGCGAAGCTTCCTTAGGGTCGCTTCTCACCCTCCTCGGGCAGGAGGGGAGGATTTTAAGGAGAACGATAGTTTACCCTCAAACAAAAATCAAGCCATTAAATATTTTGAACTTCCGATACCTTGCGATTTTTGATTTTGCCGTAAAGCCAACCAACAAATGATCCTATTAGAAAATAGAACACGAACGATAAAATCATTGCTAAAACAAAATTTCCATCTGGACCTAAAAAATCATTGAATGGAATTAAATAAAGCCCTAAGAACCCCGCAAGAGAGATTAGAACCAGTCTCAATGAAAATCCTGTAATTTCATAGCCTTCCCGAGAGTTACAGAGAGTATGAAATTAACAAATGAACAATGGAATATCATTGAACCTTTATTAAGGAAACCTCCCCGCCTCGACAAGCGGGGCAAAGCAAGAAAGAATAATCGGGATGTTTTAGAGGGAATTCTCTGGATTTTAAAAACAGGAGCCCAGTGGAGAGAATTGCCGGAGAGATACCCATCATACCAGACTTGCCATAGGAGGCTCCAGGAATGGAGAGATCGGGGAATATTTGAAAAGATTTTGTATGTAATCGCTAAAGACATGGAGAAGAGAGGAAAAATTAAATTAAAGGAATGTTTTATTGACGGAACCTTCGCTTCGGCTAAAAAAGGGGCTCTTCTGTGGGCAAGACGAAGCGTGGAAAAGGCTCAAAAATCATGGCTATTTCGGACAAAAGCTCTTTTCCAGTCTCCATCCATCTGGCCACTGCTTCTCCGCATGAAGTCACTCTGGTGGAAGAAACAATTACCCAAAGATTTACCCGAAAGAATCCAAGATTACTTGTGGCTGACCGGGCATACGACTCTGATCCCTTAGACAAGATACTTAGAAGAAGGAACATTCGTCTGGTCGCTCCCCACAAAGCCAATCGGAAAAGAAAGAAGACTCAAGACGGACGGGAGCTCCGAAGATACGGGAAACGCTGGAGGGTGGAGAGGCTCTTTGCTTGGCTCGGGAAGTACCGAAGGCTGGTCGTTCGTTATGAATATTACGCAGAAAACTTTTTGTCATTTATTCGCCTCGGCTGTATGCTTATACTGTTAAGCCATTTTCATTGAGACTGGTTCTAGTAAAATGGGAAATTTTATAATAAAAGGAAAATTGTCTACTTCAGTACTTTTAATACCGGAAAATGTTAAAACCAACATTACAATAGCAACCAAACCCCCCAAGATTACTCCTCCCCTCAACCAATATCTTTTTTGTTTCATATTTGTGATTTTAATTGATAAATTTGATAAATAAAACTTGATCTTTTAGTTTTAATTCTCCCTTTAAT
>CAYGHQ010000048.1:0-7966 GCA_964349845.1 uncultured Candidatus Saccharibacteria bacterium | reverse complement strand
GTTTTTAGAGCCCTCTAAGACTTTTATTGGTATTTTTTTATGATAATATGTTTTTATGGACGATAAAGAAAAACTATTTAAGCATCTGGAGAAAGAAACAAAAGTCCTCCAAAACAAGCTGGTAAGACAGGCTTTTTCGGAAATTGATCGGAAGGATTTTATTTCCTCTAGTTACGAGTGCGAAGCTTATGAAGATTATGCTTTGTCAATAGGAGAAGGCCAAACGATTTCTCAACCCACCACTGTGGCTTTTATGCTGGAGCTTTTGGACGCAAAAGAAGGGGATAGGGTGTTGGATATCGGCTCCGGCTCCGGCTGGACAACAGCTCTTCTTTCCAAAATAGTCGGGGAAGAGGGATATGTTTTCGGAGTTGAAAAAATTCCTGCCCTAGCCGAGCTCGGACAAGAAAATATTAGAAAATATAATTTAAAAAACGCGGACATCAGGCAATCCGGAGAAGATTTGGGACTTGAGGAAAAAGGGCCTTTTGACCGGATTTTGGTTTCCGCCTCTTCAAATAAAATTCCGATTGAAATTATTGATCAGTTAGAGGTTGGCGGAGTTATGGTAATTCCCGTTAAAAATTCTCTTATCCGTCTGGAAAAAACTAGCGCCACCGAAGTCGCAAAACAAGAATTCCCCGGCTTTGTTTTTGTTCCGCTTGTTCCATAAATTATGTTGACTTTTATTTTTGAGAGTTTAATATGACGGCAGATGGTACTACAACAATTAAATAAATGCGATATGAAAAAGATTCAATCTGAAGTCCGAAAATTCATGGAAGAACGGGATTGGCTTAGCCAACAGCCCGCTGATGTCGCCAAATCAATTGTCATTGAATCGGCCGAAGTTTTAGAGAAGTTTCAGTGGGTAAACCCATCCGTGAAGGAGGTTAAAGAAGATAAAGATCTTTACCGAAAAGTCGGAATGGAACTAGCTGATGTAATCATTTTTTGCGCTGAAATGGCTATCATTCTTGATTATGATGTCCACAAATTAGTCAGCGAGAAACTTGAAAAGCAGGCTGAAAAGTATCCGGTGGAAAAAGTAAAAGGACATAATGGTCATCACAACTATTTGGCGATCAAGCAAGAATACAGGAGGAAAGGAAAGAATGAATAATCACCAATTTACCGAAGAGGAATTAAACATTGCTAAAATTACTGTAAAAACGGAAGATTTGGCAAACATCGCGCTAAGCGCTTTGGGAAGAATGACACAGCCGGTCTGTATGGTTTCCGGCCCCATAACTTCTGGAGGATTCAATGATTTAGAGAAGAATCTGGAAGTTTTTGGGAAAACCATAATCGCTCTCCAAGGAGAAGGCAAAAATATCTTCAGTCAGCTCCCCTTTGAAGATGCTATGGTGCGAATTTGGAAGGAGTGGAAAGAAGAAGGGTATTGTATGCCTCTTCTCACGAAAATTTACGCTCCAATTCTTGAGTCCCGCTTTGTTAAGATAATGTATTTCATCCCCGGTTGGGAAAAATCTTTCGGCGCAAGCTGGGAATACAAAAAATGCGCGAAACTCGGGATTGCAAGAGTTCTTTTATCGCAGGAGTTTATTAATAAACTTCTTGCGGCTTAATTAAAAAAGGAGACCCCGGGGTCTCCTTTTTCTTTTCTTGGAAAATGATAAGATTTTAGAGCCTGTTCAATGTCTAATGCTCGACTTATTTTTATAAATAAAAATAGAAGTCCCCTTGCGGGATTGATAAAATCTTCAAATTTCTAGTCAACGGGTCATCGTTGGCATCTGTGGACGAGCGAGGATTACAGATTTTTCCGAAAGATAGCAAGCTCTCTTGAGGAAAAATGTGCAATCCGCAGCCCGCCCGAGCCGTACCGGCTTCGGTACGGGCGGGTAGAAATTTGAAGATTTTAGCAGGCAAGCTATATTTATCTTAATCACATTAGCGGTTAGACATTGAACAGGCTCTTAGTATGAGTAAACTGGAAGAAATGAAAAAAATAAAGGAGGAAGTGATGAATTTAAAAAGTTCTCCTTTATACGCGGAAAGGATGAAAAACAAGGTTTTTCCGGTAATCGGGGAGGGAAGCCATGACGCCAAAATCATGTTCGTGGGCGAGGCGCCGGGGAAAAACGAAGCGGAAAAAGGCCGGCCTTTTTGCGGAGCGTCAGGGAAAGTTTTGGATGAGCTTTTGGAATCAGCAGGAATTTCCCGCAAGGAAGTTTACGTTACAAATATTGTTAAAGACCGCCCGCCACAGAATCGAGATCCTCTGCCTGAAGAAATTGAAAGTTACGGGCCGTTTTTGGACAGGCAAATTGATATTATAGAGCCGGAAGTTATCGCTACGCTCGGACGATACTCAATGGTTTACATAATGAAAAAATTCGGCCTTGATCTTGAAATTGAACCCATAAGCAAAGCCCACGGCAAACTCTACGACGCGAAATCATCCTATGGAAATTTAAAAATAATCGCTCTTTATCATCCCGCTGTCGCCCTTTACAACGGAAGCACCAAATCCGAACTCAAAAAAGATTTTCAAATTTTAAAGCAGTTTTATAGCAGATACGCTTGACGAATAGCGCATACTAATAAAATTTATAACAGATTGCTTAACAAATAGCGCGCGCGAATAAAAGTTTATCCACATTGATTTTAAATTTTTGGCGAGTATAATTCTCCAAATCTGTCTGTGTGGGCAGATAAAAGGTCAAAACTAAAAACCTAACCTAATTTTAGGAGAGAAATTATGGCTAGAGCGAGCAAGAACGGACATGGGTCGTTCGCGACTGTGTTCAATTGTATGGATGGCAGGGCAGTTTTGCCCGTCATCCAATGGGCAAAGGCGAAATTAGCGGTTCAATTCGTTGATGCTATTACTGCTCCCGGCATGGATTTGAAGCTGGCGGGAGGAGCAAATGGAGAGGCGGAGGAATATCAGAGATGCGCCCGCATCTCAATTGAGAAGCATGGATCCCGACATGTGCTTGTTGTCGGGCATTGCGATTGCGCGGGAAATCCGGTGTCCCGCGAAGAACATGAACAGCACGTAAAAAATGCCGTAGCGACGGTAAGATCGTGGGGATTGTCAGCCCATGTTTCCATCCACGGCCTCGTTCTTGACGAAAGATGGAGGCCGGTAGAAGTTTTGGTTTAAAAGTTTTGGCCAAGGATCGCGGACTCGCGATCCTTTTTTAATAAACTTTATGGCCGGAAAAACAAAAACCCCGCCATTCGCTTGGCGAATGGCGGGGTTTTTGTTTTTCCGGCCTATTCCGTCACGATTATTTTTCCTCTCATCATGCCGTGGAATCCGCAGTTGTATTCTATCGTTCCGAGTTTGTTTATGGTTATGCTCCAGCTTTGGCCGTTAGTAAGGGTAGGGGAATCAATGAGGTTTGAACCGAGAGAAACTACGGAATGGCTGGCGTTATCCAGATTTTTCCATGTTATCTTTGTTCCTCTTTTAACAGTAATGGAGGCCGGGCTGTAATTGAAGTCTTTTATGGTTACGAGAACGCTTGCTGGAGCGCTTTGGACATTGACTGCAGTCTGTTCCGCGATTGGTTTGCTTTCCGGTTTGTTTTGGGGAAAACTTGGGACGGCAGTTTTAATCTCTTTTTTTTGCCCAGGAATCTCTGGAATGGAAGAAAGCTCGTCTCCGGAAAACAAATAATACGCGCCCGCGCTGACAACAACCGTTATGCCTGCCAATGTTAAAATTACTTTTTTCGCCATGGTTTTTAAATTATTGATGTACTCATTATTTTACCACTTTTCCCGTCTTTCCGCCTAAACCTTAGTTGTGGAAAAGTAGCGTTTCTTGTTCTGTCGCAAGTGTTTTGCGATCGCGGTTTTGACACTTTTATTTTTATGATAAAATGACAGGTAATCCTGTCATTCCCGTGAATACGGGAATCTAGGGTTTATCACATAACTGGATTCCCGTATTCACGGGAATGACAAAACTATGTCATCCCAATTTTTTAATGATTCAATATTTTGGATAGAAGTGGACAAGATCCACCCCAATCCTTTCCAGCCCCGCAAAGAATTTGACCAAGCAAGGCTTAACGACTTGGCTGAGTCAATAAGAATGTATGGGGTTCTTCAGCCTTTGGTTGTTACAAGGAAAGAAGTTATAAAAGATGACGGAGGAATTGTATCCGAATACGAACTTATCGCTGGAGAGCGCCGGTTGCGCGCCTCCAAGATTGCAGGTCTTTCTCAAGTGCCGGCTCTTATTCGCGCTTCGGAAGATGACGACCGCACCAAGCTTGAAATTGCCATTATTGAAAATCTTCAAAGAGAAGATTTAAACGTGGTGGATAGGGCGAGGGCGTTCCAAAGGCTTATTGACGAGTTTAAATTCAAGCATTGCGAAATTGCCGCCAAGGTGGGAAAGAGCCGGGAATACGTTTCCAATACTCTCCGGGTTCTTCTGCTTCCTCCCGAAATGGTTCAAGCTCTTTCCGAAGGCAAGATGACTGAAGGGCACACCCGCCCTCTTCTCATGCTTATTGACAGGCCGGAGGAGCAAAAAACTCTTTTCAAAGAAATTATTTTCAAAAAAATGAATGTCCGGCAGGCGGAAATGATAGCCCGGAAAATCGCTTACGAAAGAGTCAGAAGCGCCAACAGGTCTTTCGTTCCGGAACTGGTTGAGATGGAAGAAAAACTCCAGGAAGCGCTTGGAACCCGCGTTCATATTGAAGCTAAAGAAAAAGGCGGGAAAATCCTGATTGACTTTTTTTCAGCGGAAGATCTCCGCAATATTCTTTCCTTGGTAAAATCAAATCAAGCCAGAAAATCCACGGAGCTTCTTGATAGGGTTATTGAAACAGGCGATTATATACAAAACGACATAGAGAAAAACAAAAAGCCGGTGGAAGAAATTGTCACGGAGGAGCTTTCTAAAAGCAAATCCGGCCTTAAAAAGCTTGAGATGGCCGGAGGGGAGAGCGCTGTTCCTCTTTCATCTGTCATAGGCAATGAGGAAGGCCCGATTGACGATCGGACCCCGGAAGAGATAAAAATTGAGGAAAACGAGGATATTTATTCGGTGAAGAATTTTACGGTGTAAGAGGCTGGGCCGGAAAAATAGAAAACAGACGGAAGCAGAGCCTCCGTCTGTTTTCTATTTTTCCGGCTTAGAGCCTATTCTAATAGGAACTTTCCTACTGCGCCCCGCAATCTTCGGCGGAAACTGACGAAATCCTTGTCGCCTTGTCCCTGACAAGGCTTTCGCGGATTTCGTCAGTTTCCGCTTCGAACCTTGCGGGGCTCGCCCCAGTACCAAATTTTACCGATATCCCGATTATCTCTTTATAAGATATTTGAAGGTATGAATATATTCTAGAGGAAATTTATTATCCGGTGAAATTGGTACGGGGCTCGTAACGGAGGTCCTATTAGGATAGGCTCTTAGCCTCTTGTCCTTGAAACCGAACTTTTGTTTCTGCTTTCTTCTTTGTCCGTTGACCCCTTGATTTGTTTTCTGGCTATAGTCGTTTTGGCGAAATCAAGCCACTTTAACGTTGGGTGGGCTGACTCTTTCGTAATAATTTCCACGATATCCCCGTTTTGAAGTTTCTTTTCAAAAGAAGCCATTTTGCCGTTTACTTTCGCCCCGGTCATGTGATTTCCTATATCCGAATGGATAGCGTAGGCAAAGTCTATCGGGCTTGAGTCTATGGGAAGGTCTACCACGTCTCCTTTGGGAGTGAATATGAAAACTCTGTTTTGAAAAAAATCGCTTTTTAGATTATCTAAAAATTCTTTTTGGCCGGAGGAACTTCCTTCAACTTCTGCCAGTTCTTTGATCCATGACGGGATATCTCCGGTTCCGATCTCGCCTCCCCCTCTCTTCTTCGTAATCGGCGATTTTCCGCTCCAAATAAAAGAAGGGAGAAATTGCCTGACCCACGCCAAATTGGAGCCGTCCTTTTTTTTGTTGTTTAAATCTTCTTTGTATTCAAAATGCGAGGCGATTCCCAGCTCCGCTTCTTTGTGCATTTCTTCGGTGCGTATCTGCACTTCAATGATTCCTCCATCTCCGGAAAAAATAGTGGTATGGAGGCCTTGGTAGCCGTTCGGCTTGGGAAAGGCTATGTAATCCTTGATTCTTCCCGGGAGAGGCCTCCAAATGCCATGAACCGCTCCGAGCGCTCTATAACAGTCAGCTATGTTTTTTACAATTACCCGGATAGCCATAATATCGTAAATTTTCTCTATGTCTCCCCCTTTTCTCTCAAGTTTGCGGTAAAGGCTGTAGAGATTTTTTACCCGATAATCCGTGTGGATGTCCGTCATGCCTTCTTTGGCTAGTCCTTTTACGATTGATTTATGGAATTTCTCCAGCTTGGCGGAATATTCTTTGTTTCTTTGTTTTAAAAGCTTTTTAGTATCTTCGCATTCTTTCGGGTAGACGTAAGAAAAAGCCAAATCTTCAAGTTCGCGGTTTAGTTTCCTGATGCCCAGCCGATAGGCAAGGGGAGCGTAAATTTCCAAAGTTTCCGTGGCAATACGCTCCTGCTTCGGCTTGGGAACAAACCCCAAAGTCTTCATGTTGTGGAGACGGTCGGCGAGTTTGATGATAAGCACCCGAAGATCGCGGGACATTGCTACAAAAAGTTTGCGGAGGCTCTCAATATGCCTTTCCGCTCCGCTATAGCGGAGCATTCCGAGCTTGGTAACTCCGTCAACAAGAAAAAGAGTTTCTTTGCCGAATTCTTTTTCAATAATTTCCGGAGAAATTCCGGCGTCTTCAATAGTGTCGTGGAGAAGTCCAGCCGCGATAGTTATGGGGCCCATCCCAAGTTCGGCTAATGTTTTGGCTGTCTCAAAGGGATGGATAAAATACGGTTCTCCTGAGTAGCGTCTCTGGTTCTTATGCGCTTCTGAGGAGAAATTATAGGCTTTTTTTACAAGATCAATATTTTCCGCGCTTGGAGACTTCATTAATTTTACTATCTCTTGAATGTCAGGTTCGCTCATAGGCTCATTATATAGAAAGATCGCGAGCCTTTCAATTTCTGGAGAGCACGCATAAAGTCCTGCTGGACTTTTGCTCTGCTCGCCCCGTACAAGAAGTTAATATTGTATATATTGGTTATTACATATGATATTGATTTCTTTTATATCTTTCAATCACAGAATACTTAATGACAACTTCTCTACGGGGCTCGCTCGTCAAGAAAATGATACGCTCCAAAGCTCGTCTTTCCGGCAAACTCGTTCGCAGACTCACTCAAACAGTGCCTACAAGACGGCTTTGTCGCATTCATTTTCTAACGAGCTCCGCAAGGCTTCCAGAAATTGAAAAGCTTGCGATTCCGAGGGGAGGGGACTTTCTTGCGAAAGTCTGGTTTCTCCTCTTTGCTATTCTTTAGTATGCAAAAATGCCGGAAAATGTTTTTTTCAAAAAATCATTTTCCGGCATTTTTGCATCTGCGTTTGTTCCGCATCTATAAAAAAAGCCCCGTGAGGAACGGGGCTTTGGCAGATATAGCTCTTAACACGGGTATAGCTAGCCTCGGATGGTTACGACAAACTAGACCCAATTCTTCCGCGGTCAGTGGAGTTTCCGTGCGAGCTGCGCGCAAGAGTGTGTGTCGGTTTTTTCGGAAATTTCCAGAACCTATCTCAGAAAATAATGACTAAGCCAAAACTTCAAATTTCGAGCGAAAATTTTGAAATCTGACGAAAGATAGCAACCTCTCTTGAGGAGGATTTCATAATTTGCAGCCGAAATTTGAAGTTTTGGGTAGTCAAGCGATAGATTTTTTCTGAAAAAAATCTTATAAAAATATCCCATAAGTTCTCAGTTATATTTTTAGCGGTTATTTTTGAGATAGGTTCGAGCCAAGGGTATGGCGAACAACTGACGATATCTGCTTGTATAATATATCAGGATTGGGAAAAAGAGAAAAGCCGATTCGCGAAGCGAATCGGCTTTTCTCTTTATTTTTTTCCCTAAACCCTATAACCT
>CAYGHQ010000047.1:0-8300 GCA_964349845.1 uncultured Candidatus Saccharibacteria bacterium | reverse complement strand
ACATCGCCAGATGATAAACTTATTTGGGTATCATTTCAGGATGAGAGAATACTATATAGCAGAAAAAATTTTCAATTTTGCCCGCCTGCCATCGCCTCCGCGAAGCAATGGCGGGCAGGCAATTTTCAATTTTCAATCAATTTACAATAACCAATGAACCAATTTTCAAACACCCTCTCGTCTCTCTGTTTTCTTTCTGTCATTCCCTTTTTCTTTCTGTCATTCCCGTTCTCCCTTCTGTCATTCCCGCGAAGGCGGGAATCCAGTAAGCACTATCTATGAACAATAGCTATTATGTTTATATTCTCGCTAGTCAAAGAAACGGCACTCTCTATATCGGAGTAACTAATGATTTAGCCCGCAGAATAGATGAGCATAAACAGGATTTAGCCGATGGCTTTACCAAGAAATATAATGTTAAAATGCTAGTGTATTATGAAGAAACAAATGATGTTACAAGCGCTATTGCCAGAGAAAAATGCATAAAGAAATGGAATAGGGCTTGGAAATTGAAACTGATTGAAGAAGAAAATCCCGAATGGAGAGATTTAAGCGAAGATTTTTAAATGGACTGGATTCCCGCCTTCGCGGGAATGACAGACAAAATTGAAAATTTCTTATGTTTGAAAATTTATTGAAAATTGACAGTCTTCTGTCATCCCCGCGAAGGCGGGGATCCAGAATACCTAATGAAAATTCAATGAAAATTAAAAATTTAAAATTAAAAATTCTCCTCCTCTCTTTTCTTTTCTTTGGCGTGACAAGTACTGTTTCTGCCTCCGTGGTCTCTTCCCCGGCTACCCCCGTCAATTTAACAAAAGGCCTCGTCGGCCACTGGACATTTGACGGCAAAGATATGTATAGAAATGTCTCCGACCGGAGCGGCTCTGGCAACACCGGCTATATGAAAGGCTTCACCTCCACCTCCTCGGCCTCTGTCTCCGGCAAAATCGGGCAGGGGTTGAAGTTTGACGGGGTGGATGACAAGATAACAACAAACAGTGATTTCATTGGCACTAATCCTGCAACAATTACAGCTTGGATATATTTAAAATCCTATGGAGGTGGAACGGGGGCGGGCGCTGGCTACGGAAGAATTGTAGAGAATGGTAAAACTATTCTTAATGTTAATCCGTTGGCCAGACTAGGATTTAATAGTGATGGAAGCACATCATCTTATTCTGCGATCGGTTCGCTTTCATTAGGTCGGTGGTATTTTGTGACGGTTTCAAGAAATGTGGCTGGAGTAGCTAATTTTTATATAAATGGTGTAATTAATGGCACGGCAAATCAGAATAGTGGGACGCCGACAGTGGGAACATCAAATGTTGTTATTGGAAATCGCAATGACTCTGCAAGACCATTTGACGGCTCCCTCGACGACGTCCGCGTCTACAACCGCGCCCTGTCCGCGAGCGAAATCAAAGAACTCTACAATATGGGCTCGGTCGGGAAGGTGAATGTGACTCCGGCTGTCCCCAATCTCCAAAACGGCCTCGTCGGCCACTGGACATTTGACGGGAAGGATTTGATAAGAAATGTCGCCGACCGGAGCGGGAATAATAATACCGGCTACATGACGAACTTTACTTCCACTTCCACGGCTGTTACCAGAGGCAAGATCGGGCAGGGGTTGAAGTTTGATGGGGTGAATGATTATGTTTCGTTAGCTTCTAAACCTGCTGTCTTTACTTCGCCTTTTACTATATCGGTGTGGGTAAAAACTAATAATACTGCCACTGGCAACTATCAGATTTTTAGTTCTGGCGGCAATCAACTATATAGAAGCGGAGGAGGCACAAGTTTGGTGTATAAGACAAATAATGTTGCTACCAATTATGCCGGAGCATTTACCAATAAAATTGGTGCGTGGGTGCACACTGTTGTTAGGTATGACGGAACGAGTATCACTTTGTATGTTAATGGGGTCGCAGGAACGCCTGACTCTAGAGCTGTAGCGGATGGCAGTGCGACAACTATTGGCAGATATTCAACCATCGCTTCTGAATTTTGGAATGGCTCCCTCGACGACGTCCGCGTCTACAACCGCGCGCTTTCCGCGAGCGAAATCAAAGAACTCTACAACATGGGCGGGGTGGGGAAGGTGAATGTGGAGCCCACTGTCCCCAATCTCCAAAAAGGTCTCGTCGGCCACTGGACTTTTGACGGCAAGGATTTGATAAGAAATGTGGCGGATCGCTCCGGTCTCGGCAACACCGGCTATATGTCTGGCTTTACCTCCACCTCCTCCGCTTCTGTTTCCGGCAAACTCGGCCAGGGGCTGAAGTTTGACGGGGTGAATGATTATGTGAGTGCAGGCACCAGCAACTTTAATGTGAATTCTGGGAGTTTAACAATGTGGTATAAACTACAGAGTCCCAAAACAATCGGTGGTCTTTGGCAGATGTATACTAGCAACTCCGATAGAATGCTTATTTGGTACTATGGATCGGCAACGAGTCCGGACTATAAACTTCACTTTAGGGTTAGTGGGAGTGAGATTTTGAATAGCACAAATACTTTCAATGATACTGACTGGCACTTTGTTGTAGTTAATTATGACTTTGTTAATGATAAATATTACATGTATGTTGATAATAAAATTGAAGCGTCGTCATTATCAACTAACTATACTGCACCCAGTTTAGTGTCTACTCAAAGGTTTGGAATGTATCAGTATGGTTCAGGGGATCAGTTCCTTAATTCAATCATGGACGACGTCCGCATATACAACCGCGCGCTTTCCCCCTCCGAAATCAAACAGCTGTATTTGATGGGGAAATAAGAATAGTTGAAAGTTATCAAGTTATAAAGTAAAAAGCAGAAAGAAAAGGGAAGGGGCTTCCTCCTCCCCTGCCTGAGGGGAGGTGCCGGTACTCCGGCGGAGGGGTGGGAGAAAGTAACCACTAGATATTCTCTCCCACCACCCCTGCTCGGAAGCCCTCGCCGTCCCCTCCTCAGGCAGGAGGGGAGGAGGAAGAAAAAAATCTGTAGAGGCTAAGCCTCTACAAACTTCTCTCCCTTTAAGAAAGGGAGGGTTAATGGGGAGGCGTCCGTTATTTTGGAGAAAAGTGTGGTGTGGTTTTTTAAATTTACAAAATCCCTCCCTTTGAGTACAAAGGACTCCCTTTAAAAAAGGGAGAATTAACATCACCCCCTCTGTCGGAGTACCGACATCTCCCCCTCTTTAGAGGGGGAGAGGAAAACAAGAAGAGGGAATGGGGTCAGTCACTATTGTTTTAACTTTTTTGGGGTGTAATTTTTAAAATCCTCTGGTTTGCAAAGCCAAACCACCTCCTTTAAAAAAGGAGGAATCAAGACCACCTCCTCCAACTCCCCCTCTTTAATTCTCCCCCTCAACTGAGGGGGAGAGGGGGCGGGCGCGAAGCGCCCGCCCCCTTCCTTTTGAAATTTAAGTTTTTTGTATTATAATTATAGAATGGATGCGGAAGATACAGTTACATATTGGCAGAGTACAGGCAACGAAAAGTGGAAAACTGCGGAAGCGCTTATGGAGAAAGGCAGATATGCTGATGCCTTGTTTTTCTGTCATCTGGCTTTGGAATCTCTCCTTAAAGCAGTTGTAGCCCAAGAAACCAAAATGCACCCTCCTTATGTTCATGATTTGCCAGATCTAGCCTTGAGAGCTAATCTAGAACTGAGTGAGGAGCAGACAAAGAATTTTTCAGAAATTACTACTTTCAATATTCGCGCTCGCTATGATGATTATAAACTTTCTTTCTATAAAAAAGCGACGGAGGAGTATGCCGACCGTTATTTTAAAATAGCTAAGGAACTATATCTATGGACACAAAACAAATTAAACAAAGAGAAGTAAAAAATAAAATTTCTGATTTTGTTTCTCATCTCAAAAGGCAGTACGGACTGTCTGTGGATTCAGTGTATTTGTTCGGTTCTTACGCCCGAGGCAGGGAGCGGGAAGATAGCGATATAGATATTTGCATTATTTCTCCTCTTTTTGACAAAGAGGATGCTCTTTCTTACCTTTGGACACGCAGAAGAATTTTGGATATACAGAACCTCATTGCTCCAGTAGGTTTTAGCCCTGAAGATTTTAGGGAAAATTATTCTCCACTGATTAAAGAAATAAAGACATATGGCGTGAAAATCTGAAAAAGGGAGGAGGAGGAAGCAGTGAAATGGGGTCAGTCACTATTGTTTTCACTTTTTTGTGGTGTAGTTTTTAAAATCCTCTGTCCCCCTCTTTAATTCTCCCCCTCAACTGAGGGGGAGAGGGGGCGGGCGCGAAGCGCCCGCCCCCCAATTTCTGCTAATTTCTATTTATTTCGCGGAGCGAATTTCTATTTCTGTTTTAATTTTTTATCATCTTCAAAAAAACATCATGCGGGATATTTACCCGCCCTCTATCTTTCATTCTCTTTTTCCCTTCTTTTTGTTTTTCCCAAAGTTTTCTTTTGCGGGTGATGTCGCCTCCGTAAAGATAGCCGGTAACGTCTTTGCGGAGGGCGGAAATTGTCCGCGAGGCGATAATCCTTCCTAAAGCCGTTCCCTGGATTTTTGTGGCAAAGAGCTGTTTGGGAAGAATCCGGTAAAGTTTTTCCACGGCGGATTCGGCTTCTATTTCCATCCTTTTTCTGGAAACTATTCTTGAAAAAGCCGGCACCGGCTCGTCGGCCACCAGGATCTCCAGTTTGACGACATCGGCATCCCGCACCTCGGAAATTTTATAGGAAAGGGAAGCGAAGCCGGAGGACAAGCTTTTTATCTCTTCAAAAAAATTGCGCATAAGCTCGCGAAGGGGCATTTCCAAAGAAATGGAAGCTCGGTTGTCTCCGAAATTCTCCGATTCTCCGACAACCGCTTCGTGTTCGTAAAGAAGGGGCATAATAGGCCCTAAATAATCGGACGGGGTGATGATTTTAATTTTGACCCACGGCTCCCTCACTTTGACTACGTCTCCATAAGCCGGGAAAAAAGCGGGGGAGTAGATTTTTTTGGTTTCTCCTTTTCTGTTCGCAACTTCATATGTGATAGACGGCGTAGTTACCACGAGTTCAAGATTAAATTCCCTGCGGAGCCTCTCGGTGATTATTTCCAGGTGAAGCATGCCCAAAAAACCGCATCGGAAGCCCCGCCCCAAAAGGCCGGAGGATTCTTCTTCGTGAGTGAACGAAGAATCAGAGAGGTGAAGGCGGAGCATGGCTTGCCTTAAAAGGTCAAAATTATCTTGGGACTCGGGGTAAATGGAAGCCCAAACAACGGGCGAGGGAGTCATGTAGCCCGGAAGCTCCGGCAGGGGGTTTTTGGCGAAAGTAACAGTGTCTCCGACGGAAGCTATTCCCGGCTCTTTGATGCCGGTTACGATGTAGCCGATTTCTCCCGCCTCCAAACTTTCTTTGGGGACGAGTTCCGGAGAAAAAATGCCGATTTCAATGGGAGTGAATTCTTTTTTTGCTTGGGTGAGGGAGAGTTTGTCTTTTTTTGAGAGAAATCCGTCAAAAGCGCGGACATAGAGAATGATGCCGGCGTGGTTGGAGTATTGGAAGTCAAAAACCAGTGCGCGGAAGGAAGAAGAAAAATTTTTTGGCTTCCTCCCCTCCTGCCTGAGGAGGGGTGCCGGTATTCCGACGGGGTGGTGGGAGATTTGGATGTCAGTGGCAACTTTCTCCCACCCTTCCGCCTCGCGGACTCGGCACCTTCCCTCGGGCAGGGAAGGAGGAAGAAAAGATGCCGGAGGAGGAATTCTTTCAACAACCGCCTCCAAAAGCTCGCTGACACCTTCTCCCGTCCTTCCGGAAACCAAAAGAATTTCTTCTTCTGGACAACCCAAGAGTTTCCCGATTTCTTTTTTTGTTTCGGGAATGCGGGCTAATGGCGAATCTATTTTGCTTATGGCTGGGATGATGGAAAGGCCGGCTTCTTTGGCGGATTCAAGGGTGGTAAGCGTCTGGGCTTGGACTCCCTGGGTGGCGTCAACAAGGAGAACAGCTCCTTCCACGGCTTTGAGAGCTCGCGAAACTTCATAAGAAAAATCAATATGCCCCGGCGTATCAATCAAGTTGAGAACGTAACCGTTCTCAACTTGCGCAGAAGGACGCAGAAGGGACGCAGAATTACGCTGAAGCAAAGCTTCCGCAGAAGGACGCTGAAAAGAATGCTCCGCATTCCGGGCGGTGTCGCAGATAATACGCTTTATATCTAAATCTTTTGAACCATAATTAACCAAGAGCGCTAGCTTGTAAGAGGAACCTTTAAGATATGACCACACTTGCTCTATTTGAGGTCTTCCTATTTCAGGGAGCGCTTTAAGCTCAATGAGAACCTTATCTTCAATTAAAAAATCAGGCTGATAAGTTCCGATGTTTTTTCCTCCATAGTTAATTGGAAAGTTATTTTTGCTTAAAAAATTTAAACCGGCTTTTTTAAGTTCTATTTCAATAGCATTATGATAAATATTCTCTTTATGACCCAATCCTAAATTTTGGCGAACGGAAAAAAGTATCCCCCTAATTTTGTATGTCAAGTCAGCATACAAAAATTCCGTCTTCGTTTCTAGCTTGTTTGTGTCGGTCTCTGTCCCTGTCTGCGTAATCCCGCGTTCGTTTCGTATTAAGTCTGCGTTGTTCCGCGTCTCCTTCTGCGTTATTCTGCGGTCCGCATGCTGTGGAGACCACAGCATGCGGACAGGCTGCATTTTGATAGTGATGCCCCGTTCCCTTTCAAGCTCCATGGAATCAAGGACTTGCTCTTTCATCTTTCGCGCGGGAACAGTGCCTGTTATTTCAAGCATTCTGTCGGCAAGAGTGCTCTTGCCGTGGTCAATGTGGGCGATTATGCAAAAATTCCGCATGTTGTCCATACGGAGAAATAATACTTTAAAAGGGGAGAAAAGGGAAGAAAATGGGAAAGGAGGGATCGCCCGCCTCGAAGAGGCGGGCGATTTTAAAAGTTAAAACAAAAGGCCGGGCAGATAGAGAAGGACCATGGAGATCATAATGAGTACGCAGATAACCGCCCAGATGAAGCCTATTTTTTTCTTGTGACGCGGATCGAAAAACATATTTTTTAGGACTTACGCAAAACAAGTAGAAACAACTATTTTTCATCTGTCATTCCCGCGAAGGCGGGAATCCAGGCTATACCACATACTCTGGATTCCCGGCCGATTGGTTAGGAATCGGCACCTGTAGACGGCCTTCGCGGGAATGACACTGATTGCGTAAGTATTATTTTTAATTAGTTAGTAGCAAAAATCCTCCGTCCCGATGTAACATCGGGACGCCTCCTTTAATAAAGGAGGATTTAAAATATGATACAATTATATATAATTTGAGAAAATTATGCTAGAATTTTCGGCAAAAAAAAGACTGAAGAAAATTTTGTATTCTTGGCCGATTATTGCTATCCTTTTTTTAATCGCGGCTGTTTTGGGGCGGGCTGATTTCGGGCTTCTTGGAAAGGAAAGACAGAGCAGGGAATCTTTGGAAACAGCCAGAAGAGAGCTGGCTTCTCTTTTAGAGAGGAAAAACCAGCTTCAGTCAAAGATTGGAAAAATGGAAAGCGAAAGGGGAGTGGAAGAAATCATACGGGACGAATGGGGCGCCGGCAGGCCGGGGGAGAAGATGATAGTGATTGTGGAGGAAAAAGAAGATGAACAAAAGGGGGAAACGGAAGAAAAGGGGTGGTGGAAAAGATTTATCAAAATACTCCGATACTGAAATCTTTCTGTAGGCGGGTATGGTTTAGTGGCAGAATGCGACCTTCCCAAGGTTGAGACGCGAGTTCGATTCTCGCTACCCGCACAAATAAAAAACAGCATCAGATGCTGTTTTTTATTTGTGCGGGTAAAGCAAGCCAAACTGCTTTGGCTTGCGTCGAGAATCGAACGCCGGAGCGATGTTTTTTCAGCCCGCCTGCCATCGCTACGTTTAGGCGTTGGCGGGCAGGCAGAAAAAACCGCGAGGCGGCGCTCAACATATTTCTGTTTATAAAAACAGAGTCCCCTTGGGAGACAGACTGAGGCGAGCGACGGCGAGCTCATAGTCGCAGGCGATTCTCTCTTTAATGACTATGTCTTAGTAACTCGCGACCGCTTCTCGCTACCCCCGCAAAATAAAATTTAGCAAATAACATGCTATAGCATGTTATTTGCTAAATTTTATTTTGCGCGTTTTGCGCGGGGTTTCTGAAAATTGGCTTGGCGGGAGGGAAACCAACAATCCAAAAAGGGCATTAGGTCGAAATTCTCAAATATATTTTATTTGTGTTCAAGCTACTGAACATAATTGACAGTTAATTAAGGCATTTTTAGCTTTTTT
>CAYGHQ010000046.1:6596-8416 GCA_964349845.1 uncultured Candidatus Saccharibacteria bacterium | reverse complement strand
AAAAACAAAAACTATTCTCAAATTCTTAAGAATTTGAGAATAGTTTTTGTTTTTTCCGCCTGTTTTTCTTCGCCAAACTTCTCCTATTTTATCTTATTCCGGTTTTAAGATTAACGAGTTTGTCAGACTGGACAACTATAAAGGGAATCCGGCCGAGAATAGAGCCATTTTCCGTAGTAACATCCACCCGCCACCGTCCGGGAAAAATATTTTCCTTGACGGAATAAATTCGATAACCTTCCTCCCTTCCTCCGGTAATCAAGAATTCTACTTTGATACTTGGCTCCCAAACTTTTTTTGATTCGTCAAAATAAAACCATTGATGGAAAATTGGCAAAGAAAGAGAGGAAGGGGCGAAAACGGCGCTCCACGCGTACGCCGATTCGGAAGTGGCAATCCGATAGACGCTATCCTCCGTTCTCCAGAAAAATTTCGCCGGAGCCGGTTCGTATTTTACTTCATATCCTTCAGAGACGCGCGAAACTGAATGATAAATGCCGGCGGATTTCAAGGCAAGAGGGATGGGCGGAATAATGTTTTCAAAATAAGCGATATTCACTCCGATAAAAATAAGGGCAACGATAAATCCCCTTGCCAGTCTCCCTTCCTTGAACCTTTCCCGGGCAAAAGAGTTGAGAAGAAAAGCTTCAAGAGCCAAAACAAGAAGAGCTAGAATTCCGCTTCCGACAAAAACAGCCGGACCGATTTTCTGAAGAAGAACGGGAATAGCGAATACGAAAAAAATAAATTCGGCGATAAAAAACATAGCCATCTGAAAAGTAAGCCGATCTTTCCGCCGGCGAAGAATTTCATTCCCGAAAACCGCCGTGAGAAGAAAAAGAAGAAACGGCCAGCTTCCATAAATAGGAGCATTCAAAAAATAGAAAATGAAGAAAGCGTTAAAGAGAGTTCCGAACATAAACTGGATGATGAGCGGAATGAGATTGAGAAATCTGGCGAAAAACCCGGGGAGCTCTCTTCGGGGATAAGCTGTGTTATAAGCGATAATTCCCAGAGCGATAATGGCAAGATAAATGCCTAAAATTAAAATTGCTTCGTTTAAACTGACATACGTCAAAGTAAGCCCGTCCCAAACGAAACCGGCGATAAAAGCCAAGAACGAAAGCATTCGTCCATGGCGGGCCAAAAATCCCCCCGCTTTGCGGGGGGATTTTTGGCCCGCGTCACCCTCCCTTTCTTCAGCTAATTTTCTTTCTTCTTCCATTTGGAAAAATCAAGACTTACGCAGTTTGAGTAAAAATCACTATTTCCCCGTCTGTCATTCCCGCGCTCCCACCCCTCTGCCTCGCAGACTCGGCCACTTGTCTCCAGAGCGAGACACATCCAGTTTCCCTCAGGCAGGGGAGATGGGGAATCCAGAGTATAAGGAATGACGCCAGACGCGTAAGTCCTAAAAAATTTATAATTCCTCCGTAGTCTTGCCGTCAAAATGATCCTCCGAATCAGCAAGAGCATCCTCTTTGGTTTTATGAATAGTTCCATCCAGATGATCGGGGGGAGAATACAATGTGTAAAGCTTCAAAGGTTTATCCAAGGAAGTATTTATAATATTATGTTTTGTTCCGGCCGGAACCACAATGGAAAATCCATCGCTTATTTCATATTCAAGCCCGTTTAAAACAGCTCTGCCTTCCCCCGCTTCGCACCGGAGGAATTGATCAAGCTCGTGGACTTCCTCGCCGATATCTTCTCCCGGCTTAAGGCTCATAAGAACCAGCTGGCTGTTTTTCGCCGTATAGAGAACTTTCCTAAAGTACTCATTCTCCAAAGACAATTTTTCAATATTTGCTATGTATCCT
>CAYGHQ010000046.1:0-6496 GCA_964349845.1 uncultured Candidatus Saccharibacteria bacterium | reverse complement strand
TTTCCTAAAGTACTCATTCTCCAAAGACAATTTTTCAATATTTGCTATGTATCCTTTCATATTATTTTTTTAACTTATAAAATCTTCTCAAATAGTATTTTAACATTTTTAAAATTCCTACGCTTGCTGTTCCAGAAATTTACACTTTGAATTTCTTAGACCTAAATACATTTCCCCGATATTCTGCTATTCTATGGGAAGAAAAAGATCTTTTAAAAATCAAGAAAGGAAAATTTATGGAAAAAACTCCAATATCCCTTGCCTGGAAAATTATTCAAGGAGGCATGGGAGTGAACATCTCCTCCCCTTTCCTTGCTCGCGAAGTTTCAATGTTAGGGCAACTCGGCACAGTTTCGGGAGTAGCTCTGGAAAGAGTCATGGCCCGAATACTCCAAAAAGGAGATCCCGATGGACACATGAGACGCGCTCTATCGCATTTCCCTTTTCCCAATGTCGCAAAAAAAGTCATTGAGGAATTTTACATCAAAGGAGGAGCTCCCGCAGGTTCTTCGGGAAGAGGAATTCCTGTCTGGAGCGTCAAACCATCCAACCTTTTGATTGCCCTTACGGTTTGCGCCAATTACGCATTCGTTTTCCTCGCCAAAGAAGGACGCACGAATCCGATAAGCATCAACTATTTGGAAAAAATAGCCATGCCTCACATCTACGCTATCACGGGAGCAATACTCGCGGGCGTTGACTTCATCACCATGGGCGCGGGAATACCCTTTCACATTCCTTCTCTCATAGAGAACCTTGTCCTCGGCAAAGAAGTAAGTTGCCGAGTTCCCGTTATCGGGAAAAATATCACAAGCTTCACCATGAGCTTTTCTCCCGAAGATTTTTTTGGAGAAAAGCTTCCCCTGCTTCGCAAACCGGGATTTTTCCCCATAATCTCCTCCAACCTTCTAGCTTCAATCTTCATAAAAAAATTGCCGGAGGGAAGTATAGATGGCTTTGTCATAGAAGAATCTACCGCGGGAGGACACAATGCTCCCCCGAGGAAACCCGTTTTAAATGAAAAAGGCGAGCCGGAACCTATTTATGGCCCGAAAGATAAAGTGGATTATTCGGAAATAGCCAAGTTCGGCCTGCCTTTCTGGATCGGAGGATCATACGCTTCTCCGGAAAAACTTCGTCTTGCGGAAAGCATGGGCGCGAGAGGAATCCAAGCCGGTTCCATATTCGCTTTATGCGAAGAATCCGGAATGTCGCCCGAAATCAGGAGAAGGATTCGGGAACTGGGCTTTAAAAGGGAACTTCAAATCCGAACCGATATGAGATTTTCTCCGACAGGATTCCCTTTTAAAGTAGCCGTTCTGCCGGACACTCTGTCCGAAAAAAACGTCTACGACAAAAGGATTCGCGTCTGCAATCAGGGCGCTCTTGTTTCTCTTTACGAGAAGCCTGATGGAACTATAGGGTACAGGTGCGAAAGCGAACCCATCCGGGAATTTATCCGGAAAGGAGGAAAAGAAAGGGACACCGAAGGAAGAGGCTGTATTTGCAACGGGCTTTTTTCCACTGCCGGATTAAATCACGACGAAACCCCGATCGTTACCTTGGGTGACGATCTGTCTTTCCTTTCAAAAGTTATGCGCAATAGGGACGACTCATATAGCGCCAAAGACGCTATAGATTATCTTTTAAAAGGTGTGTAAAAAACACCATAAAAAAGAATACGCAAAATCCCCGAAAAGCTAAAGCCTTTTCGGGGATTTTTTAAACGGCTCAACGGGCAAAGCCCGTTGAGCCGTTTATTTTTTATTGGTTTAGCCCTCTTTTGATGTCTCTTTCGTAGGGAAATTTTTACATTCTTTCGGGGGTCGCTGAAACAATCTTAAGAGGAATTCCGTTTAGAACGCTATCTTGGAGAACTTTTGGAGAAGTCTGCTTGGAAGCGTTTAAAATTTCAATACCGACTAAATCTCCTTTTTTATCAATATCATGCATAATAAAATCGGATATCTGGTTGGTTTTTGATATCTTATTATTATTCATTTTTATGTAGATAGCGTCCGCTATTTTGTCATAGTGGATATTCATATTTTTAATTGTTTAAGAAATAAGCAGTTATGATTAAGTATTGATTTTTGATATCGCGGAATGATTCTTTCTTATATATTACAACTATCGTTCTGGCATTTGGTAACTTTTTCTCAACCTTGATTAACCCGTCTTCCAATGGTTTCGCGATGTCGGGAAACTTTATAGCTTTTTTACAAAATCTACCGAAAAATTTCTTTCATCTAGGCGGCCTTGAGCATGTACAGTAAACTTTAATAACATAGAAAATTTTATTTGTGTGTCATTCAAATTTTACCATTTTTGTTTTAATTAAACCAGCGTTTTGGGTTTATACATGCATCTTACGCACATTGTCTGGCCGGGGCGGGTTTTCAGATATTTTTCACCGCAAACACACAGGAGAATTTTTGTTTCCTGCGGATTGGTTATCCATTTCCCATCTTTGAGAAAATTCCTTTTTTTGATTGGCGGTTTCATGCTTTTAAAATACCAGAACTTATGTATTTGACTTTAAATTCCTCCTTTCTTAAAGGAGGTGGCTGTAATCAGCCGGAGGATTTAAAAAAATCCCTCGGCCGGATTACCGGCCACTCCCTTTAAAAAAGGGAGATAGGGAGAATTAAATCGTCAATCCAAAAAGGTCAGAGCTTTGCCTTTTTTGCTTCCTCGTCCTGTTCTTCCGATGCGGTGAACGTAATCGTCGTAAGTGGCCGGCAAATCGTAATTTATGACATGGCTCACATCGGCTATATCCAGCCCGCGGGCAGCCACGTCCGTAGCCACGAGAATCTGGATGCGGTTCGCCTTAAATTCAGTCAAAGCTTTTTGCCTGCGAGATTGATTTTTGTTTCCATGAATAGACTCCGCTTTAAAACCTCTAGCGGAAAGTTCCTTCATAAGTTTTTCCACCCCGTGTTTAGTTCTCCCAAAAATAAGGACTTTGTTGAATTCTTTTTGATTCAAAAGATTATGGAGAACATCGGCTTTGTTTTTGCCCTGGCCGACCCTGACCACATCCTGATCAACGCTTTTCGGAGTTTCTCTCGTCTTCACGGAAATCCTGACCGGATTTTTCATAAATTCACCGATAAGCTTTTCTATTTCCGGAGAAATAGTCGCGGAAAAGAAAAGCGTCTGCCTTTCTTTCGGCATTCCGGCCATAATAAATCTCATATCGTTCACGAAACCCATATCAAGCATCCTGTCCGCTTCGTCAAGAACAATCGTATTGAATTCCGAAAGCTTGATAAACTTCCGGTTTATCAAGTCTTTTAATCTTCCGGGAGTGCCGATAATGAATTCATTTTTATAGCGCAACTCGCTTATCTGCCTGCCGATATTCGCCCCGCCTACGGCGCATACGGAAAAAATTTTCATATCCTTGGCGAAATTTTTAATTTCAGCGTCAATCTGAATGGCAAGTTCGCGCGTCGGCGCCACAATAATGGTCTGGCTTTTCCTGTCGCTTAAAATTTTATTTATGAGAGGCAGAACAAAGGCGGCGGTTTTTCCCGTGCCGGTGTTAGCGATGCCCACGACATCGTTTCCGCGTATAATGTGCGGAATGGCTTTGTCTTGAATAGGAGTGGGAATTTTGTAACCTTTTAAGGCCACCGCTTTCTTCAAAATCTGATCAAAAGGAAAACTTTCCCAAGCATGTTCGGGAACAAAACGCTCCGTTTCTTCTGTAATGACGGCTTTGTTTATGAATTTAGAAGGGTCAATTCTTTGGGAAAATCCCCCTCTTTTGCCGCCGCTTCTGCCACCCCCGCGGAAACTTTTTCCGCCGAATTTTCCCGCGCCAAAACGGCTGGGTCCTCTAAACCCCTTAAATCCGGCCTTTCTTATGGTTTTCCCGCCTTTTTTGTTGAACATCCTATAATAATATACTAAAATTAAAAATCTGTCAAATCAGCCGTTCGCCTTTCTCTTTTTCCGAACACGCATAAAGTCCTGCTGGACTTTTGCTCCCGCTCGCCCATCAAGAAAACAATCAACTCCAAAACTCGTCCTCTCGGCGAACTCACCCATAAGAATGGGTTCAAACAGCGCCTCCGGACGGCTTTGTCGTTGTTGTTTTCTAACGGGCTCCGCGAGATTCGGAAAAAGAGAAAGACTCACTCCGTCGGACAAGAGACTTCCTTACGGAAGCATGGTTCCAAGACGCTCCCCCGCATGGAGAAAAGAGAAGAAGAAAAATTTTTCTTCAACCACCTATTGTCCAATAAAAAAACCGGCGGACGCTTCGCGACTGCCGGTTTTTTTCTCCTTATTTTTTCTTCTCTTTACTACTAACCCTTCGATTAACTCAGGGCAAGCTACTAACTAATTATCCCTACTACCTACTAACTATTTCCTACTCACTTCTCGTTACTCTTAAATCCCGAAAAGGCTTTGAGTATCTCCAATGGAACGGTAAAGATGACCGTGTTGGATTGGTCGGAAGAAAGATCGTTGATGGACTGGAGGGTGCGAAGATGGAGAGCCCCAGGCACAGCCCCCAAATTTCTTGCCGCTTGCGCCATATTTTGGGACGCCGCCAATTCTCCCTCGGAATTGATGATAACCGCCCTCTTTTCCCTTTCCGCTTCGGCCTGCTTCCCGATCGTTCTTTCCATATCGGCGGGCAAACTGATGTCTTTAAGCTCCACGTTGTTCACCTTGAGTCCCCATGCGTCCGTTTCCTTATCCACAATTTCCTTGATTCTCTCGGCCAGTTTGTCGCGATTCGCCAGAAGCTCGTCCAAAGAAACCTCGCCGACAATATTTCTCATGGTCGTCTGGGCGTACTGGGAAATAGCATAGCGAAAATCTTCAACTTCCAAAATCGCCTTCTCCGCCGACTGAACTTTGTAATAGATAACCGCGTTCACGGTTACAGAAACATTGTCGCGGGTGATGGCTTTCTGATCCGGCACATCCACCGCCTTCACTCTCATATCCACTTTGCTGTAACTCTGAAATACGGGAATAACAAGCCTCCATCCCGGCTCCATGATGCGGGTAAATCTTCCCATCGTGAACTTAAGTCCCCTTTCGTACTGGTTTATCTGCTTTAGAGAAACCAATATAAGCACAACAAGAAAAATTATAGCGATAGTTACGTAGTTAGACATTTTAGAAAATGTTAATTGATAATTTTATTTTATTATAACACTCCTTCAAGATTATTTTCACAAAAACGCTCTCTAAAAACAAAAATTCTATAAATTTCCATTAGACTTATTTTAAACGATCGTTTAAAATAAGTCTAATGAGATTTTAGAAGTTTTTTAATTTTTAGATTTTTTAGATATTTATTTTTTATTTCTTTTTAGATATTTTTGGAAAAAATTGCGGTTCCGCAATATCCGCGAAAATTTTTCCGCAACGAGGGAAAGCTAGCCATTTAAAAACTTAATTTCCTTTTTTCCTCCCGCCGAGAACATAAGCTCCGTAAACGGACAGCGCGTAGGCCAGAATGCCTAAAATAATCCATAGCGTTCTGGCGCTTATTTTTCTCTCTCCTCCCGCGCTAGCCGCCGCCAAAGATGAAGTAGCCAAGGTTGTCGCAATACCGCTTTCTCCGCCGGAAATTTGAGGGGTCCGGGTCGCAGGCGAAGCCACGGATGGTTTTTGAACAGCCGGACTTGTTGCCTTAGGAACGGCCTGTAAAGCCTTTAAGGTATAATTTCCCCCCGCGCTCCCCTTGCCCAAAGATACGCCCTCGCCGACTATATCAACTCCGGCGAGACTGACCGAAGCCATTCCGGCGCTTGCTCCCGAAACCTTCACGTCCAAAATTCTTTTGGTCGTTGTCGCTCCCCCTGGAATACCCACGAGAAAATATGGATTTTCGCACGTCGGGGAAGACTGCGCCACGAGCCCGGAAACTACGGTAATGCTTCCGCAAGACAAATTCCCAAATACAAGCTTTCCTTCCGTGGCGTAAACCGGCTTTTCCGAGGAACCGACAAAAACAGAAAATTCAAAACTCTCCCCTGTTTTCCTTTCTCCGTCAGCCGGAGAGACAAATAAAGAAACATCGGCGGCATAGGCTGTATAAGCCGTGAAGAAAATGCTTATAATTGTAACTGTTGAGATGATATACTTGGTCATAATTTTTATAAAATCCGAAATTCGAAGTACGAAATTCGAAACAAATCCCGAAAATTCAAATATAAAAATTCAAAACGAGAAAATTTTTTCGGTTTAGATATTTGGATTTAGAATTTGGCTTCGTTTGTTTCGAATTTCGTGCTTCGTGCTTCGAATTTTTTGTATATTTACCTGATCCACCTTGCCATCAAGATTGAAAAATCGTACTTATCCACCCGCCCATCCCCATTCAAATCCGACCTGTTGCCGAACCCGATTTTTCCCCAATCGGCCATCATGAGGGAAAAATCATACTTGTCAACTTTCCCGTCCGCGTTTATATCGCCTGACTTATTTTGGGGAATAAGAAGTCCCCCGCCTCCCCCTCCGC
>CAYGHQ010000045.1:6544-8448 GCA_964349845.1 uncultured Candidatus Saccharibacteria bacterium | reverse complement strand
CACTTGAATACCCTAATATCGGAAGTATATTCAAAAACGTTGATCTTAAAAAAGAATGTTAGCGCTACTCCCAGAATAAGGAACGGCGCGAAAGGAAGTTCTGTTTTTCTGCCAATCCGGACTTTCAAAAAATGAAGCTTGCTTAAAATCATCAAAATAATTCCGACACCGGCTCCTATCCAAAATCCTAAAATTATTGAAGAAAAGCCGAGAGAGAGCCCCATGAACCAGCCGATGCCCAAAGCAAGTTTTGCGTCCCCTAGGCCGATCCATTTTCCGCGGGAAACGAGCCAAAGAAGAAAAAAAGGAAGAGCGAAAACGGGACCCGCCAGCAAATTCCACCACGTTATAAATGGGACGCCGGGCGAGGCGCCAGCGATTTCTAACGGAGCAAGCAAAAGGCGAAAAAGGGAAAGTCCGGCAAAAGAGAAAACCAGAGAATCGGGAATAATTTTGTGTTTCAAGTCGTAAGCCGTAATAACAATAAGAATACACCAAATTAAAAGTTCTAAAACAATTCCTAAAATCAAAGAAAACGACATTTCTAAATCGGAAAGAAACGCTCCGTTTTCCGCGAAAACTCCCAGAAAAATCAAGCCGGTAAAAAATTCCACCGCCGGATATTGCCAAGATATTTTGCTCTTGCAGGCCATACATCTTCCCCGAAGAAACAAAAAACTTATGATGGGAACAAGCTCAAACCATCGGAGTTCTTTCCCGCAAGAAAAGCACATTGATCTTCCCCCAAGACCCTTGCTTCCCCACCGCAAAATGACAACGTTCAGAAAACTGCCGATGATAGCGCCAAAAATGAAAAAAGAGATGGAAAAAAATTGAGGCATGGAAAAGTTTCTGATGGAGGGGGCTTTCTCTCCCCATCTCCCCTGCCTGAGGGGAGAAAGCGAGTCCGCGAGCAAGAGGGGTGGGAGAAAGCAACCACTGAATTTTCTCTCTCCCACCACCCCGGCTCGAAGACTCTCCCTTCTTACAGAAGCTGTACACCTTTCGCATTCCGAGTACAGAATGCTCAAGGTCTTGCGAAGCTACGCTTCTCACCCTCCTCGGGCAGGAGGGGAGGAGACAAATCCTTTCAAAGTAAAAATATATGGGTTACGTTTACAAGCTCTGCGTAAAATTGCAATCCGCCGCGTTTCCCGCACTATACTGTACAAAGAATAGGTAAGGTACACACGCTAGTGTCAGGTGTTCCAATTTCCAGAATGATTCCCAAACAATATTTCCCAACCGCAGGATTACCTCTCTCATATCCATATTCCCTATCCAAACCATTCACGTCTTTAGCCGGATCATAGGGCATAGATGGAACGTATTTGGGAGAGAGACCGTTTGGAGCAACGGCATAGATATCCGCCGGATAAGATTTATTATCATCATAATAAAGCTCCAAAGCCAGTTGGAGCTGTTGAAGTTCGGCCACTCTTTTAGCGTCTCTAGCTTTCTGCCGCGCCGTCTGCATGGAAGCCAAAATAACTTGGGACAATATGCCGACGATGGCGATGACGACCAACAATTCTATCAAAGTAAAACCTTTTTTCATTGAGTAATAAAAACTCGCACAATTTAACTCTTAATTCTCCCTTTTTTAAAGGGAGTGGCCCCGCATAATTCGGGCGGGGCCGAGGGATTTTCTTCATTCAAAATCCTCCGCCTGATTACAGGCACCTCCTTTAAGAAAGGAGGATTTAAGACGCGAGTTCTTCAGTATTAAAAATAATAAGAATAACAACAAAATTATATCACAAAAATCCTTTTTATTTTCGGTTATGTGGATAACTAAAAACCCTCCGTTTCGCAAAGCAAAACAGAGGGTTTTTAAAAAAACTGAATTTCAGAAAGATTACGGACAAACAACAATGCCATCACCCTGAACAGCTGTTGTACCT
>CAYGHQ010000045.1:0-6444 GCA_964349845.1 uncultured Candidatus Saccharibacteria bacterium | reverse complement strand
GAAGTGCCCGTGTAGTCAGCACACCAGAAGGTATTTCCTCCTTCAGTAGCTTTCATCAGAAAGATTACGGACAAACAACAATGCCATCACCCTGAACAGCTGTTGTACCTTTTGAAGTGCCCGTGTAGTCAGCACACCAGAAGGTATTTCCTCCTTCAGTAGCTTTCAATCGAGCTGAAATAGCCCAACCCCCGGCATATCCAGAAGTTACCGTGCACTTCACATCAGTTGGTTCAGTATTAGAAACGGCATTTTGCTTGATTCCATTAATAGCTTTAGCCACCGTACCCGTAGTTTCAGTAAAAACCCCAGCTGTAACACAAGTATTTCCAGAAGTAGCAGTATATGACTGATTACCAGCACCATCATAATGCAGAACAGCCTGTGTTCTGATTGTGGACATGTTGGCCTTGATGTTCGCGTTGGCAGCCTTGTCTCTGGCAGAGTTAAGCGATGCCAAAACAACTGAAGAAAGAATACCGATGATAGCGATAACCACCAAAAGTTCAATAAGTGTAAAACCTTTTTTCATATATATATTTTATTAATTGGAATTTGCGCGCTTGACTGTCTTAAATCTCCCTTTTTTAAAGGGAGTGGCCGGTACTCCGGCCGAGGGATTTTATTTAAATCCTCCGCCTGATTACAGGCACCTCCTTTAAGAAAGGAGGATTTAAGAACCTTCGCTCAAATTTCCATCAATATTAAAATCAATTTCAAACATATCGACCAGCTCCCCCCTTTTCGCCATCCCGCCTAGGATGGCGGAGCGGACAGGAATTAGCCGTTTGATTTCTGAATAATAAGGGTATTATACAATACTTGCAACACAATAAAAGTCCGGCCTGTGGATATCTTGTTAATATAGCCACTAGGTTTTAGCCACTAGCCACTAGGGAAAAATACAAAGAATTAAGCATTTTCATTATTTCTTCCAATAAATTATCCGCTTTTTTAAACTCCTGAACAGGAACAAAATTAAGTCTTTTAGAGACAATAATCTGCGTTTCCAGCTCTGCGCCAGAACCAAAAGATGTTCTTATAAATTGCGAGTATTCCTTTCGATGTCTCCGCGAATAACCTTCCGCTATGTTTGATGGGATTGACACAACTGCCCTACGCATTTGGCTTGTAATTCCGTATAATTCTTCCTTGGGAAACAATTTTGTAATTCTATAAATCTCCACAACCAATTCAATGCTTTTCTGCCAAACAATTAAATCTTTGTATGATTTTATTTCTTTTGCTTTTGTTTCCATTTCTTTTTCTTTACCCTAGTGGCTAGTGGCTAGTGGCTAAACCCTAGTGGCTAATCACTGTCCCGCCGAAATATTGTAAATTGGCAACAATACCGAAACGAGCAGGAAACCTACTCCCAAACCGAGAGCGACAACCAAAACCGGCTCAATCAAAGCCACCAGCCCGTCCACGGCATCCATGACTTCTCGCCGGTAAAATTTAGACATAGTTTTTAAAATATTCACCAGTTCTCCCGTTTCTTCCCCCACTTTGATCATATGGATCATAATGCTCGGGATCTCTTCGTATTTCCCCAAAGAGTCCGACACGGAACTGCCGGATTTAACCGACTCCACGGTTTCTTCAAAAATTTTCTGATAAACCGCGTTGTCAACCACAGACGCGGTTATTTCAAGCGCTCTAACAATAGGGATAGCTGAATAAAGCATAGTGTTTAAGTTGTCGGCAATCCTTGAAAGATAAAGCTTTTTGTAGAGATTGCCGAGATATGGGATGGATATTTTGGCTCTGGCAAAAAACATTTTTCCGGACGGGGTTCTCCCGTATCTCCAAAGAAGAACAGCTCCGATAATCAAAGCGACCAGAACGAAGATTCCGTAATTAAGAAGGCTGTCGCTTATGGCCATCACAACTTTTGTATAAATAGGAATATCCTGTCCGGACTCCCGAAGAATTGCCGTAAGAGAAGGAATAACCGTAGTCATCATAAGAACCATGACGGCGACGAAAGTAAAGATGACGAAAATAGGATAGATAAGAGCGCTTTTGGCTTTAGACATAAGCTCGTAGTTCCTGTCCAGGTAATCGGCAAGATAAAGAAAAGTTTCATCCAGTTTTCCGGATTCCTCCCCGGCCTTGACCATATTGACGTAAAATTCGGAAAAAACATCCGGATGCTTGGCCAGCGCTTTGGATATGGAGCTCCCTCCCTGAAGGTCATCCGCAATTTCCTGAAGCTTCCTTTTTAAGAGAGGATTCTCCGTTTCAGAGCCGAGAAATCTAAACGCCCTTAAGGCCGAGACTTGCGCCTGAAAAAGGGTGGCCATCTGGCGGGAAAGGATGACTACGTCTTTATTCTTGACTCTTTCAAAAATAGAGAGATTTTTGCTGAAAATGCTTCCCTCCTCTTCCGCCGGATTAATGGAATAGATAACAAAACCCCTCCTTTGGAGGGAGCTTATGGCGATATCAATATTAAGGGCGTCAATGCTTCCCGAGAGAGGCGCGCCGGTTTGGTTTAGAGCTTTGTAGAGGAACAACATAAGAATGTTAAATCCGAAGCACGAAATTCGAAATACGAAACAAACCCCGAAAATCCCAAATTCAAAACCAGAAAATCCCTCGGCCGGAATACCGGCTACTCCCTTTAAAAGGGAGATTTTATTCCTCCTTTTCTAAAGGAGGCCTGCCCGCCACTGCCAGGCTTTAGGCGTTGGCAGGCGGGTGGCTGTAATCAGCCGGAGGATTTTTTTGAATTTTCTTCATTTGGCTTTGTTTGTTTCGGATTTCGAATTTCGGATTTAGAATTTAAAAATGATATTTTATATCATTTTTTCCAGCGTCTTCGGATTAGTAGAGTACAGATACGCGGTTTCCGCCGTTATCTCCCCGCTCCGGACAAGATCGGCAAGGCATCTGTTCATATCAATCATCCCCTGCTCAAGCCCGGTTTCAATGACCGTGTTTATTTCATGCGTCCGGTTTTCCCGGATAAGATTGGAAACCGCGCTGTTCGCGATAAGAAGCTCGTAGGCCGGAATCAGCCCTCCGGATATCCTGGGAATAAGCCTTTGGGAGAAAATTCCGGAAAGGATTCCGGCAAGCTGGACTCTTATCTGATCCTGCTGGCCGTTCGGGAAACTGTCAATAATTCTTTCAATAGTCTGGGAAGCGTCGTTGGTATGCAGAGTGGAGAAAACCAAATGTCCGGTTTCGGCCGCTGTTACGGCGGTGAAAATCGTTTCCACATCCCTCATTTCTCCTATCATAACCACATCCACATCCTCGCGGAACATTGAAAAAAGGGCGGTATGGAAATCTTTCGTGTCCAGCCGGATTTCTCTCTGATCTATGAGAGATAGCTTTTCCTCATAAACATACTCTATGGGGTCTTCTATGGTCATGATATGCTCCGCCCGCCGGCTGTTTATAAGCTCCACCATAGACGAGAGAGTGGTGGTTTTGCCGTGTCCGATCGGGCCTACCACAAGGAAAAATCCCTGCTGTTTTTCCGTAAAGCTTTCAAGAATGGGCGGAAGATTGAGCTCCGCCAGGCTTTTGATTTTTTTCGGAATAAGCCGGAGAGCTATTGAAACGGAGCCTTTCTGAAAAAAAGCGTTTCCCCGGAAACGGGCTTCGTTTTTGTAGGCGTAGGAAAAGTCAATTTCCCTCTTCTCGTCAAAAATCTTTTTGTCGGGAACGGTAAGAAGCTCCTCCAAGACGCCTTTAGTGTCCTCTTTGGAGAGCTTGGGCTTTCGGAGAAGCGGAGTGAGCATTCCCGAAACGCGGATGGTCGGATGCCTGCCCTCCGAAAGATGAAGGTCGGAAGCGCCTTCTTTGATGACGTGCAATATTAAGTCTTCAAGTTCTTTTTTGTAATCCATATTGAAAATTTTATTAAAGATAAAATTTTAAATCCGAAATCCGAAGCACGAAATTCTAAACAAATGAAGCCAATAAAGAAAATCCAAAATTCTAAATAAATATATCTTCTATTGTTTTCGGGATTTTGAATTTAGGATTTTCTGGCTTTGTTTCGGATTTCGGATTTCGTGCTTCGGATTTATCTTGCTTTTTTCTTTAGTATCTTCCCCACTTCTTCCACCACTTCCGACGGAATGGTGCTCGCTTTGACAATGTATCCGTCCACGCCCAGAGATTTGGCTTTTTCAATATCGGAAGAAAGGTCCTGATTGGTAAGGGCGATTACGGCCGAATTTCCGGAAAGTTTTTCTTTTTTTATTTTTTCCAAAAACTCTATGCCGGAGATTCCCGGCATGACAATGTCAAAAATTATAACCTCCGGATTTTCTCCCGCCTTAAGCTTGGCGTAAGCTTCCTCCGCTCCGGAAGCGACAACCGGCTCATAGCCGGAATTCTTGAATTTCACGGAGTACATGTTCAAAAGAAAATGGTCGTCATCAACGATGAGAATCTTGGGTTTGCTGATAGTATCAGTCATAATTTAGTGTTTGAAATAATTTGTAAGTTATTTTGGAAACTTGAGATTTCTCAATTTCTAATTGACCTAATTGATCTAATTTCTAATAAAACCCCAAGCGCCAATTCCCAAAAGAAAGGGGCAGAAATTGGGTATTGGACATTTATTAGGTAAATTAGGTAATTAGGAATTAGGTTAATTTTTTCTACAGTTCATTTATCTCCTCAAACGGAATCTCTTTTTTCATAGCCTTAAGTATAGCGTCTTCTTTCATTGTAAGCATCCCCTGCTCTCTGGCTACCTTGAGAAGCGCGGCGTCCGTGGGGTCTTTGAGAATGGCGGACTGCAGATCTTTATTGGTTTCCAAAACTTCAAAGACCGCCGTTCTTCCCCTGGTTCCTGAGGGACAATCCGGAGTGGGAGAAACGCCGAGCATTTCTTTTTCAATGTGGATCTTTTTCCGGACATCTTCCGGCAAATCGGAAATATGCTTTTCAATCATGGCCCGGAGGCTTCCTTCTATCTGAATAGGCTTTCCGGACTTTGGATTTATTTTCCTAACCAGACGCTGGGCCATGGCGAGAATGAGAGTGGGAGCTATAAGATACGGATCAACGCCCATATCCACGAGCCGGGGAATGACGCCTATGGCATTGTTGGTATGGATAGTGGAAAGAACCAAGTGGCCGGTAAGAGCGGCCTGAACGGCAAGCTGGGCTGTTTCCTTGTCGCGGATTTCTCCCACCATTATAACATCCGGGTCCTGGCGGAGAGTGGAGCGGAGGCCTGTGGCGAAAGTGTATCCGATTTCCGGCATAACCTGCGACTGGTTCATTCCCGGCATGTTGTATTCCACAGGATCTTCCAGAGAAAGGACATTTTTTGTCTCCTTGTCCACTTCATTAAGCATGGCGTAAAGAGTGGTGGATTTTCCGGAACCGGTCGGACCGGAAATAAGGATCATTCCGTAGGGCTTTCCAATGGCTTCGCGGATAAGCCTCAAGCTTCTTTCGGACAGGCCCATCTTATCCAGAGGCAAAACCCCCTTCTCCGAGTCCAGGATTCTCATGACGATTTTCTCTCCGTAATAGGAAGGAAAAGTGGAAACGCGGAAATCTATTTTTCGTCCGTTTATCCTGGCGCTGAATCTGCCGTCCTGGGGCTTTCTTTTCTCGTCCATGCGCATGTTGGACAATATTTTTATTCTAGCCACCACCGCCGAAAGTACCTTGTTCGGGAGAATAAGGCTGGTATTAAGAGAGCCGTCAACTCTAAATCGCACCTTGATTTTATCTCCCGTCGGCTCTATGTGTATATCGGAAGCGTTTCCTTCGGAGGCGTAATGAAGGATAGTTGCCACTATTTTCGTAACCGGAGCGTCTTCAATAATCCTCGCTTCCATCTTGCCTTCTCCTCCTTCCGGAGACTTAACCACTTCCTCCTCCGAATAAGACAGTTCCGTTTCAAGCTCCGAAAGAGCTTTGGTAACTTCTCCGGAAAGGCTGTTGTAGGAAGCGATCACCCTTTCAAAATCCTGCCTTGATATGAGAAAAACTTTAAAGGGCACTCCGGCTTTGGAAGCGATAAATTGAAGGGCGTCCATCGCTTCCATATTGTCGGGATCAACTATTCCTATCTGAAGCGCCCCATCCTTGAGAGACAGGGGAACAAACCTGTAATGAAGCGCGGATTCTTCCGGCACAAGCTTGAGAGCGTCATAGGGCACATCGGGGTTTTCCAGTTTCTTTGAGGGGATATTGAAAAACTGCGATTTGCTCTCTAAAATTTTTTCCGCGCTTATTCCCGTCTTCTGGAGGATTCTTTCAAGATCGTTCTCGCCGGCTTTCATTTCGGCTTTGATCTTTTCAAGATCGGCGCTTCCGACGATCTTTTTTTCAGTTAAAAAATCTAAGAAAGACATAATTTTGAAGAAATTTCTAATTTCTAATTCACCTAATTACCTAATAAAGCGCCAATCCTCAAATCCCAATTGGGTATTTCTTCTTATTGGGGTTTTATTAGGT
>CAYGHQ010000044.1:0-8505 GCA_964349845.1 uncultured Candidatus Saccharibacteria bacterium | reverse complement strand
CCCCACCTCATCCACCCCTATTAGATATTTTGTTTTATATTTAGACATATGCATTCACAAAACCCGCGCATAGTGACGAACTTCTTTAGACAGCCTAAAAAATTATTTCTTAAAAAAGATCTTTTAAATTCCCTATATTTTAAAATTACAACACACAATAAATAAACACGTGGCCAAAATCATACGATCGTATGATTTTGGCCACAAAACCAAATAGGCTCAAGTTTTAAGATTAAATTTATCAATTAACTCGGCTTCATTATCCAACGAATTCGCAGTAATAAGGCGAAAATGTTTTTCCGCTCCGTAAAATTTCACGACCTTCCCTATTTCCGCAAGACATGGAAAAGGATAGACAAAGACAGATTTTTGAAGTTCGTAAAAACCAAAACCTCGGAAAAGTGAACGAACAGAATCTCGGACAAACCGGAACTTTTCAGGCACGTCAAAAATCACTATCCGCCAATTTCCATCCCATCTTTTCGGTTTTTTGATTTGAAGACTCTCCAATTCGCATTCCTCAGCAAGCTTTTTCCCGTCTTTGCTTAAAACAACCCTTACCGTCCCATCCAAATTCTTTTCTTCTTTTACTGAACCCGCTTTATATAAGCTTTTTATGGCCCTTTTTAGGTGAGATTTGCTGATACCGGATAAATCCTCTGAAACCTCTCCCAGTATTTCAAAAGATTCTCTAGGTGACCGCGAAAGGCTTAACGCTATGCCTGCCCCAAGAAAATACATTATTGCCCTTTTAACCGATCCTTTTTTGTTCGCCTTCATCATAAACTTTTTTATTTTAGAAAATTTTAAAAAGTGGAGTTTAAAAAATAGAATGGAGATGAAACATCAGTATATTTTTATCGTACTTTTTTATTATACCATGTTTTTAAGAGCCAAGAGGCCAAAACCTTACGATCGTAAGGTTTTGGCCTCTTGGTTATTTTTTGTTTTTTTCCTTATCTATTACTTAACTTTATTTATATACTTAACTGTATATATTTAACTGTTTGACTGTTTTTATTTTATCTTAATTTTTACCCATATTTTTATTTGTCTCTAATTTCTAACTTGTAAAAAATAAAAAGGAAAAACCCGGGTCGCGATTTCCGCGACCCGGAATTGAATACAAATTCTTTAAAGCCTGAATATTAGTTGCATAGCAGAACCATTGAGAGCCTCAACAATAATAGGAAGAGGGATAGATCTCAAGAAAACAATCTCACTGACCAACAAAACTCTTTTTGCTTTAGAGGTATAGTCTAGACAAACAGTAAGATAACCATCATCTTTCTCGTCAAAACTCACAATTACTGCGAAAAAAATTTCGTTTCGCAATGCTATTTTGAATATGCCTTTTTCCACTCCTTTTATAACCGAACTAACTGCCTCTTTTGTCATAATCATCCTTTCTATGCCCCGCGTAGCCTTGGCGAAGTGGGGCTTTTTATTAAGAACCGCTGGCGAAAAGAATATTCGCAAAAGAAAATTTTGTCAACCCCGTAGTGAGTAACTCTCCACACCTCGAGATAAGAAAGTCCTTGTTTCTAGCCATATTTTCAAAAATGACCGAAAAATGAGGAGTTTTTAAATGTCTTAACAAGGCCAAAAAACGAAAGGTGTGGAGAGTTACCGTAGTGAAATTTCGGCTTGTGCTTATAATTTTTGGGAACTCTTATTTCCAGGATCTAAATCTCGGCAGAAAGCTTAAAAAATAAAAAATTTATATGTCCGCACAAAAATTAAGCCGAAATTATACTACAGGGTCAAGAAAGAATAGTGACAAAAAATTTGATATAGTAGTGGCAACATATGCCTTCAAAGTTTATACATCTCCACGTCCATTCGCACTATTCCCTCTTAAACGCGCTACCGAAAATTCCGGAGCTTATTGAGAGAGCGAAAAAAGAGGAAATGGGAGCTCTTGCCCTCACGGACAATTGCAATCTCTATGGGGCAATTGAATTTTATAAAGCCTGCAAAAAAGCTGAGATAAAACCGATTCTTGGAATTGACGCCTATGTCGCTCTCCGCACAAGAAAGGACAAACAAGCCGGAGTGGACAATCGCCGAAACCGGCTGGTTCTTCTCGCCAAAAATAACGACGGCTACAAAAATCTCATCCAGCTAGTTACAGACGCTCATCTTGAAGGTTTCTATTACAAACCCCGCATTGACCGCGAACTTATAGAAAAATACCACGAGGGGCTAATTTGCATCGCCCCTTCTTTCTCCGCCGAAACAACCCAAGCCCTAAAAGCGGGAGATGAGGAAAAAGCCAAAGAAATTGTTGATTGGCACAAAAAAGTTTTCGGGCCGGAAAATTTTTATCTGGAAATCACACACCATCCGGAAATTGCCGGACACGAAGAGCTTATGGAGAAAATTATTTCTCTTGGAAAAGAAACCGGAACTGAACTTGTGGCCTCGCACGATTCTTATTATTTAAACACCGAGGATAAAAAAGCCCGCGAGACGCTTATTTTAGTAAACAGCCATTCGGATTTTTCCGACAAAAACAGCTTTGACGATGAAGCGGATTTTTCGTTTATCGGAGAGAAACAGGCGGAAAAATTATTTAAAAAAACGCCGGAAGCCATTGCCAACACCTTAAAAATTGCCGAGGCCTGCAATCTCAACCTGACTCTCGGCAAGTGGGTTTTTCCCGACTTCAAAATGCCTGAAGGCACAACGTCTATGGGCGAACTCCGCCGGCTCGTTTTTGAAGGACTGAAAACCAGAAACTTGGAAAAGACAAAAGAGGTAGAAGACCGGATTGAATACGAGCTTAAAGTTATCGGCGATAAAGGCTACGCTCCATATTTTTTGGTTGTCGGAGACTTGCTCCGCTTTGCTCACGAAAACGGAATCCTAACGACCATCAGGGGGTCGGTGGGAGGCTCCCTTGTTACCTATCTTGTCCATATCACCAACGTTAATCCGCTTGAATACAAATTGCCTTTTGAGAGGTTTTTGAATCCGGAAAGGCCCTCCGCGCCCGATATTGATATGGACTACGCCGATAATCGCCGAGACGAAGTTATTCAGTACGCCAAAGAAAAATACGGCGCCGATAAGGTCGCGCAGATCGGTACTTTTGGAACAATGATGGCAAGGGGGTCTGTGCGCGATGTCGCTCGCGCTATGGGATATGAATACGGAGCGGGCGACCGGCTCGCTAAGCTCATCCCCATGGGTTCCCAAGGATTTCCGATGACTATTGAAACAGCAATGGAAATGGTGCCGGAACTTAAAAAAGCTTACAAAGATGAGGCTGATGCCAAAACCATTATTGACATGGCTAAGAAAATTGAAGGATGCGCCAGACATATTTCCGTCCATGCCGCCGGAGTGGTTATCGCCCCCACTCCCCTGACCGATTACACCCCTCTTCAGTTTGACCCTAAAGGAGGAAAAATTATCACCCAATACGATATGCACGCCGTGGAGGACGCGGGTCTTCTTAAATTTGACTTCCTCGGAATCAAAAACCTTTCCATCTTAGCCGACGCTGTTTCTCTGGTTGAAAAGTTGGAAGACGTAAAAGTGGATATTGAAAAAGTGCCTCTTGATGACAAGAAAACTTTTGAGATACTTGCTCGCGGAGAAACAATCGGCCTTTTCCAGCTAAACGGCGACGGCATGACAAAATATTTGAAAGATTTGAAGCCTTCTTCTATCCACGACATTAATGCCATGGTCGCTCTTTATCGGCCAGGGCCATTGGAATCCATTCCCCAATATATTGAAAGAAAGCATAATTCCCGTTTGGTTTCTTTCCTTGACCCGAGGATGAAGGATATTTTGTCGCAATCTTACGGAGTTATCACGTACCAAGACGATGTCATGCTTATCGCCATCAAGCTTGCCGGCTATTCATGGCTTGAAGCCGACAAGCTCCGCAAAGCCATGGGAAAGAAAATTCCGGCGGAGATGGAGGCGCAGAAAGAAAAGCTTAAGGAAGGATTAAAGAAAAACGGCATGACCCAAGAAAAAGCCGATAAACTTTGGAACCTGATTGAGCCTTTCGCCGCATATGGTTTTAATAAGAGTCACGCCGCAAGCTATGGCCGAGTAGCTTATCAAACCGCTTACATGAAAGCCAACTTCCCTGTCGTATATATGACGGCAGTTTTGACGGCTGATTCGGGAGACGTGGAAAAAATAGGAGAAATAATCGCCGAGTGCAAAAGAATGGGAATTCCTGTTTTGCCCCCTTCAATAAACGAGAGCTTTGAGAAGTTTACGGTCGTCAAGGCGATTTCGGTTTCGCCCATGGGCGAAACCGAAATCGCCTTGACGACCGCCCCGAGCCGGGTCGAGGGGCTCATCCCTACCCACGCTGACCGCATCCGTTTCGGCCTCACCACCATTAAAAACTTCGGCGAAGGGATCGCCAAAGCCATAATTGACGAAAGAAAAAAAGGAGGAAAATTCAAATCCTTGACGGATTTCCTGAACAGAATCAAAGACAGAAACCTCAACAAAAAATCCCTTGAAGCCTTGATTAAATGCGGAGCAATGGACGAATTCGGGGAACGCGGGCAGATGCTCGGGAATGTTGAGGCGCTTCTTCTATACAACAAGGAACAGGCTAGCGCGCCGGAAAACCAGGATTCCCTTTTTGGAGGATCGTCGGAAACAAATTCTTTCTCCTCATTGAAACTGGCTGAAGTTCTTCCAGCCACTGCCACCGAAAAACTGGCATGGGAAAAAGAGCTTCTGGGCTTATATATTTCCGGACACCCTCTTGATAAATATCGGAGCGTTTTGGAAAAGAGAGAAATGAATATTAAAAAAGTCCGCGAGCAGTTAAAAGAAGGAATGACGACAGTAGTGGGGGGACTTATTGAAGAAGTGCGAGAAATTTTTACCAAGAAAAACGATGCCATGATGTTTGCCCGCGTAGCCGATCTTTCCGGCTCCATTGAAGTTGTTTTCTTCCCCAAAGTTTATTCCGAATTCAAAAAATTCCTCCTCCCCGAAAAATGCATCGCGCTTAAAGGCCGGGTCTCCAACCGCAACGGCGAGATTTCTTTGATTGTGGAGAAAGTGAAAGAGCTGAGCTAAATTATTCTTCTCTTCCTTCTCCCCTCAGTCGAGGGGAGATGTCGAGTCTTCGAGACAGAGGGGAGGTGTTATATTCTACCTCTTCAGCTCCCCATCGCCTCGCCGACTCGGCACTTCCCCTCGTCTGAGGGGAAAAGGAAACCAACTCAATTTGACAGAAAATGAGTTATCCTTTATGATAAAAAATGGAAGTTTGAAAATTAACAAAAGAAAGGAGTAAAGATATGATGCGAATATTGGCTGGTTTATTGGGTATAGCTATCGGCTTTATACCTCTGTGGTTTTACCTGATGGTTCGACTGGCTTTTTCACCAAATGGTTTTTGGCAAGAATTTATCCTTTTTGGTCTTGGGGTCTATTTTTTAGGTTTTATCCAAATAATCCTTCTTGGTCTGCTTGTCTGGTACCTTTGGGCGCTTTGGGTAAAACGAAGCTGGATGGGTTTTTGGGGAATCTAATAAATACATAAGAGACTTGGCGGCAAAAGTGTAATCACTTTTGCCGCTTTTCTTTGAAAAAAAATTATGAGGTGATATGATTGATCTCAGGAAAAATTCAAACGCGCAAAAAAGGAGACCCGAATGAACTTAAAAAAACATTCTGTACTAAACAAGGCGCTAAATGCCGGGAAAATAATATTGTACGTTTACAAAAATAGAGGTTTCGGACTTGCAGTTTTTTCAATAAGCGAAATACTGCAAAATCTGTGTTCCGCTTATTTTCATTCGTTTTCCCATTTCTTTGAATGGGTAACAAGACCCTTAGCGAGTTGGGCATACCATCAAATGAAAAAAGATAGAAAAGATTGCCCGCGATTTCTCGTTCCGAAAAATCGCGGGCTTTTTGATGGACATTACCCACTTTTTTAAATTTGCTATTTATCTTTCTTTTAATTATCATATACATAAATCTAAGGAAATTGCCGTGGCTACCAACTACGGGGCAAAATGCCGGAGAAATCCCTAATTTGAAGATAAATAAGTGTCCCGAGCGAGCCTTTCTTAAGGCGAGCGAGGGAAAACTCGGTGGAACCGCGACTTTTTAAATATTTGAAAGCCGCCCGAGTAAAAAAGCGTAATCGCTTTTTTACTCGGGCGGCTTTATTTTTTACAAAGTTAATAATAATTTGCGTTTGATTTTAATTCCTCCTTTCTTAAAGGAGGTGGCCGGTAATCCGGCCGGAGGATTTTTTATTTAAAATCCCTCGGCTCGCGGACTCGCCACTCCCTTTAAAAAAGGGAGAATTAAGAAAATACGACTTTAAAAAAATATGTCATCAATTGAACAAGTTCGTCATTCTCTCGCCCACCTTTTGGCCGGAGCAGTTTTAGAAATCTGGCCGGAAGCCAAGCCAACAATCGGGCCGGTCATTGATAACGGCTTTTATTATGATTTTGATCTTCCCTCCCCTATTTCCGATAAGGATCTTTCCAAAATTGAGCAAAAAATGCGGGAAATTTTTAAGAAATGGGATAAGTTTGAAAAACAGGAAATTTCTCCGGAAGAAGCGGGAAAATTTTTTAAGGATAATCCCTACAAACTTGAACTTATAAAAGAATTAGCCGGATCAAAAGAACCTATTACTTTTTATAAATCAGGCGATTTTACCGATCTCTGTCGTGGAGGACATGTTGAAACAGCCAAGGAACTAAAAGACTCAGCATGGAAACTTTCCCGAGTTGCCGGAGCCTACTGGCGGGGAGACGAAAAAAACAAAATGCTCACCCGCATTTACGGCCTGGCTTTTTCTACCAAAAAGGAATTGGAGGATTACGAAAAACAGATTGAGGAAGCCAAAAAACGCGACCATAAAAAGCTGGGAAAAGAATTGGATCTTTTTATGATCTCTGAAGAGGTTGGCAAAGGATTGCCTCTTTGGTTACCTAAAGGAGCTTTTATCCGCCACAAGCTTGAAGAATATATGTACCAAAAAGAATATGAGAAGGGGTACAAGTATGTTTATACCCCAGTCTTAACTCATAAGCGACTTTACGAAGTGTCAGGACATTTGGATCATTATAGAGATGATATGTATAACCCGATTAATATTGAAGGAGAGGATTATTATCTCAAACCCATGAATTGTCCTCATCACCATATGATTTACAGGAACAAACCTTTGAGTTATCGCGATCTTCCTCTGCGCCTCGCCGAGTTTGGACTTATTCATAGATTTGAACGCTCAGGAGTTCTCACTGGACTAATCAGAGCCCGTTGTTTTACTCAAAACGACTCTCATATTTATTGCCAACCTGACGATCTAAAAAAGGAACTTCGCGCGGTCTTGGATCTTTTCGGAGAAGTTTATAAGGACTTCTCTATTAAAGATTATTGGTTTCGCCTGTCTCTTCCAGACTTTAACAAAAAAGAAAAATATGGAGATATTCAAGATGAAGAAATGTGGAACCGAGCGTCCGAAGCAGCGCGGAGCACTTTGGAAGAATCTGGAATGAAGTATGTTGAAGGAAAAGGAGAAGCCTCGTTTTATGGACCAAAAATTGATGTGCAAGTTAGAAATGTTCTTGGAAAAGAAGATACGATCGCAACTGCACAAATTGATTTTTACTCGCCTAAAAAATTTGATCTTTTTTTTACCAACGTAAAGGGCGAAAAAGAACATCCGGTAATTATCCACCGGGCCATTATGGGTTCGTTTGATAGATTTTTCGCATTTCTCCTTGAACAAACCGGCGGAAATTTCCCTCTCTGGCTTTCTCCTACGCAAATAAAAATCATTCCAGTTCGAGAATCACACAAGGAATATGCTGAAAAAATATTCAGAAAATTGCAACAAGAAGGTATGAGAGCCGAACTTGATTCAGAAAGTGAAAATCTGGGGAAAAAAGTCCGAAGAGTAAAAGTAGAGAAGATCCCTTATTGGATCGTAGTAGGAGACAAAGAGATTGAAACTGAAAAAGTTACGCTTGAAAGTCGCGACCGCGGGGAGACCAGCCAAATTGAAGTTGGTAAAATAATAGGAATGCTCCGGGAAGAATTAAAAAATCCCATGCACTCTGTTTAACTTTGAATTACGAAACTCGAAATTTTGGTGTTTTCTGTCATTCCCGCGAAGGCGGGAATCTAGGGTTTTGTTACCTAATTCTGGATTCCCGCCTTCGCGGGAATGACAATTGCAGGTGTTTCGTAATTCAAAGTGTTTAAAAATTCAAAATCTATAATTTCGTATATTTTTATTACAAAAAAACATCTCAACTTTAACTAAAGTTGAGATGTAAGTACTAAGCACAAGCCAGCGTCTATTTGTAGTCGCCGCTTGTGCAACAAGTGCGCAGTGCTAATTTGACCCGAATAACTTTTCGCTTCATGTTTATCACCTCCTTTCTTGCGGAGATTTTAGCATATTCCATCATTTAATTCCACAAGTCGTTATAGGCCATTAAAAAAGGTACCGTAATCGATACGGATAGGCCATAAATG